>NZ_JARBCJ010000074.1:3904-14551 GCF_028803055.1 Mumia sp. | reverse complement strand
GAAGACCCTGGACGGCTTCGACATCGTCCCGACCGTCCCCGTCGTCATCGGGGACGACCTGGAGAAGTGCGCCGACATGGTGCGGGCCTACACCGCGCTGTACGTCGGCGGCATGGGCAGCCGCAAGCAGAACTTCTACAACGCCCTGGCACGACGGATGGGGTTCGAGGACGCCGCCCAGAAGATCCAGGACCTCTACCTCGACAAGAAGCAGGCCGAGGCCGCGGCCGCGGTGCCGTTCGAGCTCGTCGACCAGACCTCCCTCATCGGACCCAAGGAGCGCATCGCCGAGCGTCTCCACGCGTACGCCGACGCCGGCGTCACGACGCTCGCGATCGCGACCTTCGGCAGCACGCACGACGAGCGGGCCGACGTCCTCCGTACCGTCTCCGACGCTCTCGACGCATCGGGGCTCGGCTCTTGATGGACCTGCTGCAGGCACTCGTCCTCGGGCTGATCCAGGGCCTCACCGAGTTCCTCCCCATCTCATCGTCCGGCCACCTCGCGATCTTCCCGAAGTTCTTCGGGTGGGAGGACCCGGGCGCCGCCTTCACCGCCGTCGTCCAGATCGGCACCGAGCTCGCGGTCGTCCTCTACTTCTGGCGCGACATCACGACCATCGCCGGCGGCTGGCTGCGGGGTCTCGTCAAGCGCGAGGCGCGCACGACCCTCGAGTGGCGCATGGGCTGGTTCGTGATCGTCGGATCTCTCCCGATCGTCATCCTCGGCATCGCGCTCAAGGACGTCATCGAGCACGAGTTCCGCAACCTCTGGGTGATCGCGACGATGCTCATCGTGATGGGCATCGTCCTCGGGATCTGCGACCGCTTCGGACGCCAGGAGCGCGAGATCGCCGACCTCAACGCCAAGCACGCCGTGCTCTTCGGTCTCGCCCAGGCGATGGCGCTGATCCCCGGCGTCTCTCGCTCGGGTGCCACCATCAGCATGGGGCGTGCGCTCGGCTACGACCGTGCCGCGGCGACGCGCTACGCATTCCTGCTCGCGATCCCGGCGGTCGTCGGCGCGGGGCTGTTCCAGCTGCCCGAGATCCCCGGCGGCGAGAACGCGTACGGCGTGGGTCCGACGATCCTGGCGACCGTGGTCTCGTTCGTGGTCGGCATCTCGGTGATCCACTGGCTCCTGCAGTACGTCAGCAAGCACTCCTACACGCCGTTCGTGATCTATCGGATCGGACTCGGAGGCCTGGTGCTGGCGCTGCTGGCCACCGGGGTGATCACGGCCGGGACGGCGGTCGGCTAGTCGTCACGGGGCGTCGGCATGCAGACGTTGCGTGCCGACGACCTTGACCAGCTGCAGCAGCTCGGCGTCGCGCGAGCCTGGCGCGGCGGAGTAGACGATCACGGTCTGGTCGGTCTCCGGGATCTCCAACGCGTCGCAGTCGAGCGTGACTGCGCCGACGCTCGGATGAGTGATGGTCTTGCGGTGACTGCGCCACACCTGCGACGGAGCCTCGTCCCACAGGCGAACGAACTCGTCGCTGTGGGCGCGCAGCTCGGCCACGAGGCGGCGCAGATCGGGATCGTCGGGATACTTCGCGGCGGCCGCGCGCAGGGAGGCCACGGAGCGTGCGTCGGTGCGCGCCGCCTCCTCGGCGGAGACCGACACACGGCTCGGCTCCCCAAGGAAGCGCTGACGGACGATGTTGCGCTCTGCTGCCGGGAGGGCCGAGAAGTCTCCGAGCAGGGCTGCGGCCAGCGGGTTCCACGCCAGCACGTCGGACTTCGCGCTCACCACGACGGCCGGCTGGTCGTCGAGGCGTTCGAGCAGGCGCAGGATGCTGGCGCGCACGAGCATCGGCACGTGGCCCTCACGCGGCGCCGCGGCGTCTGCGAGGTCGAACATCTCTCGCCGCTCGTCGTCGCTCATGCGCAGCGCCTGGGCGAGCGATGCCAGCACGGACGGCGAGGGGTGTGCGCCGCGACCCTGCTCGATCCGCGTCACGTAGTCGACGCTCACCCCGGCGAGCACGGCGACCTCCTCTCGCCGAAGACCTGCGACCCGTCGGCGGGATCCTTCGGGCAGACCGACATCCCCGGGGGCGATCCTGCTGCGCGCGCGTACGAGGAGGCGGCCGAGCTCTTGGCGATCCACCTCCTCAGCCGGGCACGCGGAGGTGGCCGCCACCACGGCACAGCGTGGTACGGGGAGTACCAGGACGACGTGGTCCTGGCACGCCGTCGCACCGACCGCCAGGCTCGCTCCATGACGACAACGAGAACAACCACGACGGCCCTGGTCACCGGGGCGAACAAAGGAATCGGCTACGAGACCGTGCGCCAGCTCGCCGGGCTGGGTTGGACGGTCTGGCTCGGTGCCCGTGACTCCGAGCTCGGCAGGAAGGCCGCCGACGCCCTCCGAGGCGACGGCCTCGACGTACGACCCGTGACGCTCGACGTCACCGACGACGCGTCGGTGGCTGCGGCAGCGACGACGCTCGAGAACAGCGGGACAGGCCTCGACGTCCTGGTGAACAACGCGGGGATCGCCGGCTCCTTGCACGCCCCGGCTGACACGGTGGCGACCGATTTCCTCGCCGTCTACGGTGTCAACCTCCTGGGGCCGGTGCGCGTCACCCACGCTCTCCTCCCGCTTCTGCGCGGCTCGCCGCACCCGCGGATCGTCAACGTCTCGAGTGGCATGGGGTCGTTCGGGATCACCGGCGACCCGGCGAGGCCCGAGTACGGCTTCTACGGTCTCGTGTACCCCTCGTCGAAGGCTGCGCTCAACATGGTCACGACCATGTACGCCAGGGGCCTGCCCGGGATCGCGGTGAACTCGGCCGACCCCGGCTACACGGCCACAGACCTGAACGGACACTCCGGCACGCAGACGGTCGAGGAGGGCGCGCTCGCCAGCGTGCGGGCGGCGACGGTCGATCCGGAGGGCCCGACCGGGGCGTTCTTCGGCCGTGACGGCTTCCTGCCCTGGTGAGGTCAGGCTCAGCGCGATCGAGGCGACTCGCGTCGATGTGTGGCGTCAGAGCCAGCCCGAGCGCTTGAACGCTCGCCAGAGGACGAGGACGAGCCCGGCCATCACCACGAGCGTGAGGGGGTAGCCGAGCGACCAGCCCAGCTCGGGCATGTCCCGGAAGTTCATCCCGTAGATGCCGGCGACGAGGGTCGGCACGGCCGCCATCGCGGCATACGCGGCGAGCTTGCGCATGTCGTCGTTCTGCTGGATCGATATCTGGGTGGCACGGGCCTGCATCGCGTTGTCGAGCAGGCTGTCGAGAGTGTCCATCGTGCCCCGCGCATGGACGAGGTGGTCGGCGATGTCGCGGAAGTAGACCCCCATCCCCTCCGGGATCGTCCATTTGGCGTGGCCCTCGAGAAGCGCCTCGAGCGGAGCGTGGATCGGCGCGACGGCCTTCCGGAACTCGAGCAGCTCCCGCTTCAGCGGGTAGACCCGCCCGGTCGTGCCTGGGGCTGCCTCGGAGAACACGGCTTCCTCGATCTCCTCGACGTCCGAGGTCAGCTGCTCGGCGATGAGCTCGTACTCGTCGACCACCGCGTCGACCACGTGGTACGCGGCGGCGACGGCACCGAACTTGAACAGCTCCGGCTGCTTCGCTGCCCGGTCTCGGATGCTGTCGAGGCGTGGCCACGTCCCGTGCCGGACGGTGATGGCGTAGTGCGCTCCGATGAACATCGAGATCTCGCTGAGCAAGACCTCGCTCGTCTCGGTGTCGTACTCCAGCGATCGCAGTGCCAGGAATGCCGAGCCCTCGTAGATGTCGATCTTGGGGCGCTGGTGCGCGGCGACGGCGTCCTCGACAGCGAGGGGGTGGAGCGAGAAGATCCGTTGGAGGTCCGTGAACTCTCCGTACGTCGGGTCCTCGAGGAGGACCCACACGAAGTCTGCCGGACCGGTCAGGGTCGCGGCGAGCTCGCTGAGCCCGTCGAGCGTCGTGCTGACCTGGACGGGCGTGAGGTCGCGATAGGCGGCGCAGTCCAGGATCACACCGTCATTGTGCCCCGCGGGGGCGTCGCGGGCCGACTACGCTCGGGGCGTGCCGACCCTGATCCTCGTCCGTCACGGACGTACCGCCGCCAACGCCGACGGCGTGCTCGCCGGACGCAGCCGGGGCATCGGTCTCGACGACGTCGGTCTGGAGCAGGCCCGTGCGGTCGCCGACCGGCTGTCCGTCATTCCTCTCGCCCGCCTCGTCAGCAGCCCGCTCCTGCGGACGATGCAGACGGCGCGCCGGATCGCCGACGCGCAGAAGGAGAACGTCCAGGTCCGGCGGGAGGCCGGGCTGGTCGAGTGCGGCTACGGACGGTGGACCGGCAAGAAGATCGTCGATCTCGCGCGCGAGCCGTTGTGGGCGACGGTTCAGCAGCAGCCGAGCGCGGTCGAGTTCCCCGGCGGAGAGCGTCTCGCCGACGTCTCGGCCCGGGCGGTGGAGGCGGTCCGGCGGATCGATCGACGCGTCGAGCGGCGTCACGGTCCCGGGGCCGTGTGGGCTGCTGCGAGCCACGGCGACGTGATCAAGGCCGTGCTGGCGGACGCCCTCGGTCTCCACCTCGACCAGTTCCAGCGGATCGCGGTGGCCCCAGGATCGGTCAGCGTCATCACCTATGGCTCTCACCGCCCGAGCGTGCGCCACGTCAACGACCTCGGATCCGACCTCAGCGGGCTCGCCCCGGCCGCGGGGGGAGACCGCCCGACCGGCGACGCGCCGGTCGGGGGAGGTGCCTGACCGTGCGCATCCCGCGGGGCAGGAGTCGCCGCCACCCAGGCCCCTGTCTAGGCTCGGTCCCATGCTGATCCACCGGTTCGAACGCCCACGGCGTTTCGTCGCGGGCACGGTCGGTGCCCCCGGTGAGCGGACCTTCTTCCTCCAGGCCAGCGACGGTGGTCGCGTGACGTCGGTCGCCCTCGAGAAGGAGCAGGTCCTGGTGCTCGCCGAGCGCCTCGAGGCGCTCCTCGTCGAGGTCGGAGGCGACGCAGGATCGGGCACGGCCCCCGAGCGCACGGTCGATCTCGACCCGCTCGACCAGCCGATCGAGGAGGAGTTCCGGGTCGGCACGATGACGCTCGCGTGGGAGCCCGAGGCGGGGGAGATCGTCGTCGAGGCGTTCGCGGCGACGGAGGACGAGGACACGGAGGCCAGCGACATGCTGGTCGTGACGCTGCGACCCGAGGTGGCTCTGGAGTTCGCCGAGCGCGCCAAGAGCGTCGTCGCCGCCGGTCGGCCGACCTGTCCGTTCTGCGGCGGTGTCGTCGAGGCCGAGGGACACCTCTGCCCCCGCGCCAACGGGTTCCGCCGAGTCGCGCGTGAGTGACCTGCGTGCCCTCTCGGAGGGAGAGCTGGAGGTCACGGGGCGACTCGTGGCGGCCTCGAACGGCACGTTCGTCGGACAGGTCGTCCAGGGCTCCCTCGCCACGGAGTGCGTCTACAAGCCGGTCCGGGGCGAGCGACCGCTGTGGGACTTCCCCGACGGCACGCTGGCGGCCAGGGAGTACGCGGCGTACCTCGTCTCCGAGGCCGCCGGCTGGCACGTCGTCCCTCCGACGGTGCTCCGTGACGGCCCGTTCGGCGTCGGCATGGTCCAGGAGTGGGTGGACGTCGACGTGGACGCGCCACAGGTCGCCGTCGTACCGGCCGACGAGACGCCCGACGGGTGGTTCGCCGTGGTGGACGCCGTCGACCTCGACGACCGGCCCGTCACGCTGCTGCACCGCGACACGCCCGACCTGCGGACGATGGCGCTGTTCGACGCCGTCGTGAACAACGCCGACCGCAAGGGTGGGCACCTTCTCCCGTCGGACGGCCGGGTGCGCGGCTGCGACCACGGCCTGACCTTCCACGAGGAGCCCAAGCTTCGCACTGTCTTGTGGGGATGGTCCGGAGACGTCCTCGAGCCGGGGGAGCGGTCGCGGCTGGAGACCTTGCGCGCAGACGTCACCTCCGGTCCGCTGTGCGACGCGCTGGCGGACCTGCTGGCCGTCGACGAACGCAGGGCACTGACTCGCCGTATCGACCAGCTGCTCACGTCCGGGAGGATGCCCGACCCGGGGGACCGGTGGCCCACGATCCCGTGGCCACCGCTGTAGGGACCGCCTTATACCCTCAGGGCATGCGCGCCTGGACGTCCCCCGAAGTCCCCGACCTCTCCGAGCTGGGCCTCGGGCGCGGTTCTGCTGTCGAGGTCTTCGACACCTCGACGGGTGCGCTGACGGTGGCCGACCCGCCCGACCGGGCCCGCCTCTACGTCTGCGGCATCACCCCGTACGACGCCACGCACCTCGGCCACGCAGCGACGTACCTGACCTTCGACCTGCTTCAGCGAGCGTGGCGCGACCGCGGTCTCGAGGTCCTCTACACGCAGAACATCACCGACGTCGACGACCCGTTGCTCGAGCGGGCGACCGCCACCGGGGTGGAGTGGAGCGAGCTGGCCAACCGCGAGATCCAGCTGTTCCGCGAGGACATGGCCGCGCTCCGCATCCTGGCCCCCGACCACTACATCGGCGCGGTCGAGTCGATCGACCTCGCCGTCGCGCTCGTGGAGCGCCTCCGTGACCGCGGGGTGACCTACGAGGTCGACGGAGACGTCTACTTCGCCGTGCACGAGGACGCCGACTTCGGCAGCGTCTCCGGGTACGACCGCGCGACGATGCTGAGCCTTTTCGCGGAGCGCGGTGGAGACCCCGACCGCCCCGGCAAGCGTGATCCTCTGGACTGTCTGCTCTGGCAGGCCGAGCGCCCGGGCGAGCCGTCGTGGGACAGCCCGTTCGGTCGCGGGCGCCCGGGTTGGCACGTCGAGTGCGCCTCGATCGCGCTCGAGACGCTCGGCGAGGACTTCGACGTCCAGGGCGGCGGGACCGACCTGATCTTCCCGCACCACGAGATGTCCGCCTCCGAGGCGCACGCCGCGACACAACACCGGTTCGCGCGGGCCTACGTGCACCAGGCCATGGTCGCCTACGACGGGGAGAAGATGTCGAAGTCGCTCGGCAACCTCGTGCTCGTGTCACGGCTCCGCGCCGACGGGCGCGACCCCGTCGCGATCCGTCTGGCACTGCTGGCGCACCACTACCGGACCGGCTGGGCGTGGGCCGACGGTGACATCGTCGACGCGCACAAGCGCCTCGCGAGGTGGCGTGAGGCGTTCGCTGCGGGCGGGCCGGCGGCGGCGCCGGTCGTGGCGGGGCTGCGCCAGGCCCTCGCCCGTGACCTCGACACCCCCCAGGCCCTCGCGGTCGTGGACGCCTGGGTGGACTCGGCCCTGGCCGGCCGCGAGTCGGACGACCACGACCCTGCCTCCGGCCGTGTGGTGGGCGCCGCCGTCGATGCGCTCCTCGGTGTCGTCTGAGCGGCATAGAGTGAAGGCGTGAGCGAGCACAGCAGCGATTTCCCTGGGGTCGTCGACCCGTGGATGGTCGTCGCCTTCGAGGGGTGGAACGACGCCGCCGAGGCGGCGACCGACGCCATCGACCATCTCATCGAGTGGTGGGACGCGGAGCTCATCGCCGAGCTCGACCCGGACGACTACTACGACTACCAGGTCAACCGGCCCTACATCGGTCGCGACGACGAGGGCGAGCGGTCGATCTCGTGGCCGACGACGCGGGTCTTCGTCGCCCGCCCGGTCGGCTCGGACCGTGACGTGCTGCTGGTGCGGGGGATCGAGCCCAACATGCGGTGGATGCCCTTCTGCGACGAGCTCCTGTCACTGGCCGACCGCTTCGCCGTGCGTGGCATCGTGACGCTCGGTGCGCTCCTCGCCGACACCCCGCACACCCGCCCCGTACCCGTCACCGGGTCCACCAGCGACGACCGGCTCGCCGCGCGCCTGCACGTCGAGGAGTCTCAGTACGAGGGCCCGACCGGGATCAACGGCGTCTTCGCCATGGCGAGCAGCGAGGCGGGGATCCCCACCGTCTCGCTCTGGGCGGCTGTCCCTCACTACGTGGCGCAGCCCCCGAGCCCGAAGGCGACCCTCGCACTGCTCGGCTACCTCGACGACGTGCTCGAGATCAGCCTGCCGCTGGGCGATCTTCGCGACCTTGCTCGCGCCTGGGAGCGAGGCGTCGAGGAGCTGGCGAGCTCGGACCCCGAGATCGCCGCCTACGTCGAGTCCCTCGAGGAGGCCCGGGACACCTCCGAGCTTCCGGAGGCGTCGGGTGACGCCATCGCGCGCGAGTTCGAGCGCTACCTCAAGCGCCGGTCGCGCGACACCGACACCTGAGCTGTCGGTCCCTTACTGGTTTGCCCCTCCCGCGAGGGCCGCGCGAGACTGGTGCGGCCGTCCATGTCCATCCTTCCCCCCGAAGTGAGCCGATGAGCCTCAGCGACACCCGCCCGACGAAGACCTTGCCTGACGCGGTCCTGTGGGACCTCGACGGGACGATCGTGGACACCGAGCCGGTGTGGCTCGCGGCCGAGCTGTCCCTCGCCTCGCGCTACGGGGCCTCGTGGTCGGAGCAGGACGGGCTCGAGCTGGTCGGCAGCGACCTGCTCGCCGCCTCGAGGGAGATGAAGCGACGGATGGCCCTGCCGCTGTCGCCGGAGGAGATCGTCGACACGCTCGTCGCGGAGGTGGCCGCCTACATGTCGACCGGTGAGATCGCGTGGCGACCAGGCGCGCTGGAGCTGATCGGAGCGCTGGAGGCAGCGGGCGTGCCGCAGGCGCTCGTCACGATGTCCTACAAGGCGATCGCGACGCCCATGCTGGCCCGTGTGCCGGGGGAGCCGTTCGGCGCGGTGGTGACCGGCGACGTGGTGAGCCAGGGCAAGCCGCACCCCGAGCCCTACCTCGCGGCGGCAGCTGCGCTCGGCGTCGATCCGCACCGGTGCGTGGCCATCGAGGACTCGACCACCGGCACCCGCTCGGCTGCGGCCGCCGGTTGCCACGTGCTCGTGGTCCCGAACCTGGTCGCTGTCGAGGAGGGCGAGCGCCGTACGCTCGTCGACTCGCTCGAAGGCACCAGGCCCTACGACCTCGGCGCCCTGCTCGACGTCTCGCGATGACGCTCGCGACGGTCCTCACCCTCGTCGGCATCGTCGGCACCGGCGTGATGGCCGGTGTCTACGTCGCCTTCTCCGTCATGGTGATGCCTGCTCTCGACCGCAGACCTCCCGGCGAGGCGGTCGGGTTCATGCAGGCCACCAACCGGTACGCCCTCCGGCCGCCGTTCCAGCTGGCGTTCTCCGGGACGGCGGCGGTGGCGGTCGCGCTGACGGTGATCGCGTTCGTGGTCGACGACACCGACCGCGGCCGGTTGCTGATCGGGTCGGTCACCTATCTCCTGACGGTGGTGGTGACGGGGGTGTTCCACGTCCCGCGCAACAACGGGATCGACGCGGTGGACGCCGACGACGCCGAGGCCTCATTGGTCGCCTGGAGGGCGTACTCGCGGCCCTGGCGGCTCGGCAACGATGTCCGCGCCCTCCTCTGCGTCCTCGCTCTCGTCGCCTACGCCGACGCGTTGCGCGTCGCCTGACCGCGCGTCCATCTCGCGCCACTCGGGCCGGAGCCCGGTCAGGCTCGTGGTCAGGAAGTACGTCAGGCCGAAGACGAGCAGCACGGGGGAGAGCCCGACAGCGGTGACCGCTACACCGGCGAGCAGTCCGCCGAGCGGCATCCCCGCCCAGGCGACGGAGTCGCTCAGGGCGCCGACCCGTCCGTAGAGGCGACGTGGGACGCGTTCGAAGAGGATGGCGCCGAGGATCGGGTTGAGGAAGCCGGCCCCGACTCCTCCGACGGCGAGCACGGCGACGACGACCGGACCTGGTACGTCGAGCAGCAGGACGAGGAAGCGTGGCGCCCCGGCGACGAGGAAGCCCCCGAAGAAGACGAGCCGGCGCGGCATCCGGTGTGCCAGTGCCGAGGCGAGGAGGCTCCCGACAACCGCTCCTGCGCTCGACACGGTGAGGAGGAGCCCGACCGTCGCGGCACCGCCACCGGAGTCGCGGGCCCACACCGGGAGGAGAACACCGATGTACGCGACGTCCAGGAGGTTCGTGACCCCCACCATCACCACGATGGCGACGAGAAGGGGATCCCGGCGGAGGAAGGAGGCACCCTCCGCGAGCTGGTGCAGGTAGCCGTCACCGGGCTCATCTGCGACTTCGGCATCACCGTCGTCGGTGCGTGTGTGAGGTCGGCCCATGCCGCGGGGGAGGGCGAAGGCGACGACGACCGATCCCAGCACGAAGCAGGCAGCGTTGACGGCCACGCCGGCGACGGGGCCCGCGACCGCGATGAGCACCCCGCCCAACGCCGGACCGGCGGTGGAGGCGAGCCGCTCGACCGTCGACGACAGGCCGGTCGCCCGGACCAGGGGCACATGCGCACGCTCGGCCGCGTCGGGGACCATGATCTCCTTCGCCAGGTCGCCGGGGCCTCGCGCGGCGCCGACGACCGCGACCAGGATCAAGAAGACCGGGAGCGTCAGTCGGTCGACGGCGTACAGGACGGGGATGGTCGCCGCTGCGGCGGCGCTCACGAGATCGGCGCTCCACGAGATCGACCGACCACCGACGCGGTCGATCCAGGGACCGCTCAGCGCTTTGACGAGGACGTACGGGGCGAGCTCGAACAACGCCACGAGGCCGGTCTTGGTCGCGCTGCCCGTCGTCGCGAGGACGAACCACGGGAAGGCGACGGCAGACACCCG
>NZ_JARBCJ010000074.1:0-3805 GCF_028803055.1 Mumia sp. | reverse complement strand
GGTGCCCGCGTTCGACACCGCCATGGCGAGGAGCAGGCCGAGCAGTGGGCGCACGGGCCCTCTCGCGCCGGTCGGTCGACGGCTCATCCCAGGCCGTCCCCGTCTCGGCCGTCTTCCGACGCGGTCTCCGGCTGGGGAAGCACCTGGAGGATGACGCTGACGCGGTCGGCGTCCTCGGGCGCACGGTTCTCCGGCACGTCGTAGCGGAACTCGCGGACGACGGTGTGGAGGCGTACGGCAAGGGTCTTGGCCTCGTCCGGCGTGAGTCGCAGCAGGTAGTCGCTCATCTCCAAGGTCCCGCGCCAGGCGCTCGGGAGCGTCGCGCGTTCGTTCACCGCCTGTTGCAGGAGAAGGGTGTAGTTGGCGGCGACCGAGCGCAGGTAGGTGTCCACGGCGTCGTCATCGGTCGGGTCGAGGTCTTGGATGCGAAGCGTCGTGGACCGGTGCGCCGCCCGCCACCACCGGTCCCGTGCGTTGCCGCGCGTGGTGTCGTCCGCGACGAGGCCGGCCCGCTCGAGCTGGCGGAGATGGTACGACGCCGAACCCGAGCTGATGCTGAGCCGCTGACCGAGTTGCGTCGCGGTGGCGGGACCGTAGCGGCGCAGTGCCCCCAGGAGGGAGACGCGCAGCGGGTGGGCGAGAGCCTTGAGTGCGGAGGAGTCGAGGACGACGTGAGTCGGTTCGGCGGCCATCGGGCTACCGTAAAACTGCAAAGGTTCTTTGCAAAGAGTTTTTGCAAAGAACATTTGCAATTGTTCGCGAGCGTCAGTCCGCGTCGACAGTGCTCTCGGCAGGCGAGTGGACGGCAGGCTCGATCGGCAGCGTGTCGCGCTCGGGGAGCGGTGGCGGGGTGCCTCCCCACTCGGGGCAGCGGGCCTTGTGGTCGCACCACCCGCACAGCGGGCTCTTGTGCGGACGCCACTCGCCGGTGGTCGACGCCCGCTCGATCGCGGCCCACAGGGCGCGCAGCTTGCGCTCGGTCGCGAGTAGATCGGCCTCGTCGGGGGAGTATCGGAGGATCTCCTCGTTGCCGAGGTACATCAGCTGGAGCAGTGTCGGGACCGTCCCGGTGGTCCTCCACATCACCAGGGCGTAGAACTTCATCTGGAACATCGCCTTGGCCTCGAACACCTCCCGCGGCGCGCGCCCGGTCTTGTAGTCGACGACCCGCACCTCGCCTGTGGGCGCGACGTCGACCCGGTCGACGTAGCCACGCAGGAGGAGCCCACCGTCGATCACGGTCTCGACGTACTTCTCGCGCTCGGCGGGCTCGAGACGCCGAGGGTCCTCGAGAACGAAGTAGGACATGAGGAGGTCACCGGCGGTGCTCAGCCACTCGGCGAGAGCGTCACCGTCGTCGAACAGCGCGGCCACCTCGGGCTCCGCCTCCTGGAGGCGCGCCCACGCGGGGCCGACCAGCGCACGCGCCCGCTCGAGCGTCCGCTCGCCGGGAGGTGCGTCGAAGAGCTCTTCGAGGACGGCGTGCACGAGCGTCCCGCGCACCGCGTCGGCCGACGGCTCCTCGGGCAGGCGGTCGACGACGCGGAAGCGGTAGAGGAGCGGACACGTCATGAAGTCGGCCGCACGGCTGGGCGAGAGGGATCCGACGACGTCGACGCCGTCCACCTCTGTGCGCTCGATCGTCTGTGTCCTCATGCCAACCAGCCTAGGCCAGCGGACCGACAGTCCCGGCGTGTCACGACCCGATACGGTGGACGGTGTGAACGCGTCGTCCACACCCCCCACCCGTACCCGTCCCCCGGGGACGTTGCGCATCGGTGAGATCGGGGGGATCGACGTCCTCGTGCGTTCCTCGTGGCTCGTCGTCGCGGTCCTCATCGCCTTCGTCCTCCAGCCGACGATCGAGGTGATCGCACCAGGGCTGGGCGCCCTCACGTTCGTGGCCGGGCTCGCGTTCGCGGTCCTGCTGTACCTCTCGGTCCTGCTCCACGAGATCTCGCACGCCCTCGTCGCGAAGGCCTTCGGCTACGAGGTCCGGTCGGTGACCCTGAACTTCCTCGGCGGCGTGACGGAGATCGAGGGAGAACCCGACACGCCGGGCCGCGAGTTCTGGATCGCGGTGGTCGGCCCCCTGACCTCTCTCGCGGTCGGCGCAGCGTCGTGGGGCCTGTCGTTGCTGATGCCCGACACGGGCCTGCTGCTCTTCGCCTTCCGCGCCCTGGCGCTGGCCAACATCGTGGTCGGTGTCCTCAATCTGCTCCCCGGCCTGCCGCTCGACGGCGGCCGGGTCTTCCGTGCCGCCGTCTGGAAGGCGACCGGCAGTCCGTACGCCGGTTCGGTCGCAGCCGGCTACGGCGGACGCGCCGTGGCGGTGCTCGCGCTCGCGTACCCGTTCGTCGGCGGCGAGCTGCTCGGCTTCGACATCACGCTCCTCGACTACATGATCGCCTTCGTGGTCGCCCTGTTCCTGTGGACCGGGGCGACGCAGGCACTGGTGGCGGCGCGGATCCGCCGCGGTCTTCCGGGGCTGACGGCGCGCGGGCTCGCTCGCCGGGCGATCGACGTGCCGCGCTCGACGACGGTCGGGCAGGCCATCGAGCAGGCCCGCGAGGCCGGCGCCGGAGCCATCGTCGTCCACGGTCCGACCGGCACGATCGACGGCATCGTGGACGAGCGAGCAGTGCTCGCCACACCGGAGGCCCGACGCCCGTGGGTCGACGTCGGAGCCCTGGCGCGTACGCTCTCCCCGGGCCTCGCACTGCCCGTCGATCTCGCCGGAGAGGCGCTGGTCCGGGCGTTGCAGAGGACACCGTCAAGTGAGTACCTCGTCGTCGACGGCGAGCACCTGTACGGCGTCCTCGTCACGGCGGACGTCGACAGCGCGTTCTCCGAGCGGGTCCGCGCTGGTGGCAGGCAGGGCGACGCAGGAAGGCAGACGCATGGATGAGCGACTCTCGGGAGTCCACCGCGGACCGATGGCGGTGGGCGAGTGGGTTCGACTCACCGACGCCAAGGGTCGGCGGCACAACATCCAGCTGGAGGAGGGCAAGAAGTTCTTCACCAAGCTCGGCGAGATCGCGCACGACGGGCTGATCGGCCAGCCGGAGGGCATCGTGGTCGAGTCGTCGCTGGGCGGCCAGTACCTCGTCTTCCGCCCGCTGATGCACGAGTACACGACATCGATGCCTCGCGGGGCAGCCGTGATCTACCCCAAGGACGCCAGCCAGATCGTCACCTTCGCCGACATCTTCCCCGGGGCGCGCGTGCTCGAGGCGGGCGCCGGCTCGGGTGCTCTCACGACCTTCCTCCTGCGAGCCGTCGGCGAGGGAGGCCTCGTCTCGTCCTACGAGCAGCGTGAGGACTTCGCCGAGATCGCGACCCGCAACGTCGAGCAGTTCTTCGGCGGCCCGCACCCCGCCTGGAGGCTCACGGTGGGCGGGCTCGGCGAGAGCCTCGTCGACACCGAGGTCGACCGGATGATCCTCGACATGGTCGACCCGTGGGAGTACGTCGCGCTCGCGGCCGACGTCCTGGTGCCGGGCGGCATCCTGTGCTGCTACGTCGCCACGACCACGCAGATGTCGCGGGTGGTCGAGACACTGCGCGCGCACGGCGAGTTCGCCGAGCCGTCGTCCTGGGAGACGATGCAGCGCGGATGGCACCTCGAGGGCCTGGCCGTGCGGCCGGAGCACTCCATGAACGGCCACACCGCCTTCCTGGTCACGTCGCGGCGGATGGCCCATGGGCAGCGGGCGCTCACCAAGAAGCGGCGCCCGGCCCCCGGCGCGTACGGCCCGGACTACTCGGGGCCGCGTCCCGCCGACCTCGCGGAGTGACCTGAATC
>NZ_JARBCJ010000073.1:0-14606 GCF_028803055.1 Mumia sp. | reverse complement strand
CGAGTTCTTCGCCGACGCCGTGGGTGACGCCGTCGACCGCGTCGTGACCGACCTGGGTCGAGATCGCGTCCACGTGGTGGTGACGCTGCGACCACTCGACAAGATCGCGCCGTCGCAGTGGCAGCAGTACGTCCAGAACGGTTCGGTGTCGTCGTTGCGCCGGTGGCTGAAGAAGACGCTGCGCGAGGACGACCCGAACGGGTCGGGCTTCTGGCGACGGCACCGGCACGACGTCCTGGTCCAGCGCTGGGTCGACGTCGTCGGCCCGGACCGCGTGCGGGTGGTCGTCGTCGACGACGACCGCCGCTCGACACTGCTCCGGACGTTCGAGGCCATGGTCGGGCTCCCCGAGGGTGTCCTCGAGCCCGAGCCCGACCGGCTCAACCGCTCGTTGACCCTGCCGGAGGTGGAGCTCGTGCGCTCCCTCAACCGGGAGTTCCGCTCAAGGAGCTGGAGCCCTCGCGACTACCGGCACTTCGTCCGTGTCGGTGTCGCACGTGCGCTCAAGGCTCAGCCCCCCGATCCAGGCGCGCCCGGTCTCGTCCTGCCGCGGTGGGCGGTCGAGCGGCTGCGAGCGATCAGCACCGACGTCGTCGCCAACATCCGGGCGAGCGGCGTCGAGGTCGTCGGCGACCTCGACGCCCTGCGCGTGCCGCGCCCCGGCCGGGACACGCCCGACCGGATCCCCAAGACCGTCCCGGTCCCGAGCGACGTGGCCGCTCGGGCGGTCGCCGGTGCCGTCGAGGCCGCGATGCAGGAGCGCTCCGGGGTCGGGCTCCTGCGGCGCGCAGGGGTGCCGTCGCCCGCCGAGGTCGTCGACCGCGTCCTGCCCCGCGGGCTCCGCCGCTGAGCCCGAGCCGGGCTCCGTAGGATGAGGGCATGTCGAAGACGGTCCTCACCGCGGTCGCCTGGCCCTACGCCAACGGTCCGCGCCACATCGGTCACGTGTCGGGGTTCGGAGTTCCTTCCGACATCTTCTCGCGCTACCACCGGATGATGGGTGACCGGGTCTTGATGGTCTCGGGCACCGACGAGCACGGGACCCCGATCCTCGTCCAGGCCGACGCCGAGGGTGTCACCGCACGCGAGCTGGCCGACCGCTACAACCGCGTGATCGTCGACGACCTCGTCGGGCTGGGGGTCTCGTACGACCTGTTCACCCGCACGACGACCCGCAACCACTACGCGATCGCGCAGGAGGTCTTCGCCGGCCTCTACCGCAACGGCTACGTCGTTCCCCGGCTGACGACCGGGGCGATCTCCCCGTCGACCGGCCGGACGCTCCCCGACCGCTACATCGAGGGCACGTGCCCGATCTGCGGGTACGACAGTGCGCGCGGCGACCAGTGCGACAACTGCGGCAACCAGCTCGATGCCGCCGACCTCATCGACCCGCGCAGCCGGGTCAACGGCGAGACGCCGGAGTTCGTCGAGACCGAGCACTTCTTCCTGGACCTGCCCGCGCTCGCCTCCGCGCTCGCCGACTGGTTGAAGTCGCGCTCCGACTGGCGCCCCAACGTCCTGCGGTTCAGCCTGAACCTCGTCGACGACCTGCGTCCGCGGGCCGTCACGCGAGACATCGACTGGGGCGTGCCTGTCCCGCTGGAAGGCTGGTCGGACCGCAACGACAAAAAGCTGTACGTCTGGTTCGACGCGGTCATCGGCTACCTGTCGGCCTCGGTCGAGTGGGCGGTGCGCTCCGGTGACCCGGAGGCGTGGCGCGAGTGGTGGACGAACCCAGACGCCGAGTCGGCGTACTTCATGGGCAAGGACAACATCACGTTCCACGCCCAGATCTGGCCGGCGCTGCTGCTGGGCTACCGCGGTCTCGGCGACAAGGGTGGGGAGGCTGGTCCGCTCGGCGAGCTCCAGCTGCCGAGCGAGGTCGTCTCCTCGGAGTACCTGACGATGAGCGGCTCCAAGTTCTCGACGAGCCGCGGCACGGTCATCTATGTCCGCGACTTCCTTCGCGACTTCGGCCCCGACGCGCTGCGCTACTTCATCGCCGTCGCCGGGCCGGAGAACCAGGACGCCGACTTCACGTGGGAGGAGTTCGTCCGACGGACCAACTTCGAGCTCGCCAACGAGTGGGGCAACCTCGTCAACCGCTCGGTCTCGATGGCCCACAAGAACTTCGGAGAGATCCCGACGCCAGGCGCACTGACCGACGTCGACCAGGCTCTCCTCGACGCGGCCGCGGCCGCCTTCGACACCGTCGGTGACCACCTGGCGCGGAGCCGCTTCAAGCAGGCCGTCGCCGAGGCGATGCGCGTGGTGACCCTCGCCAACCGCTATCTCTCGGACATGGAGCCGTGGAAGCTCAAGCAGGACCGTGAGCGTCAGGCGACCGTGCTGCACACCGCCCTCCAGATCGTGGCCGACGCCAACACGCTGCTGACCCCGTTCCTCCCGCACGCGGCGCAGCGGGTGTTCGAGACGCTGGGCGGCACCGGAGTGTGGGCGGCACAGCCCGAGGTCCGCGAGGTGCGAGACGACCTGCCTGCCGACCCGATCGGGGTGGGCGTGCCCGAGATGGGCGTCAGCTATCCCGTCATCACCGGTGACTACACCGCCGAGCAGGCGGTGTGGCGCCGGACCGAGATCGTCGCGGGGACGCCCTTGGTCAAGCCGACGCCGCTGTTCGCCAAGCTCGACCCCTCGCTGGCGGAGACCGGCCCGGAGTGGGCGCCCATCGTCCGAGAGGAAGCACCCGCGTGAGCCGTGACGGAGAGCGGCCGCCGCTGCCGGAGCCGCTCCCGCGCCCGGTGGCCGACAGCCACTGCCACCTCGACATGGACGACTCCGCCGAGCAGCTCGCGGTCGTCGACGCGGTCGACCGTGCCCGCCAGGTGAATGTGACACGGATCGTCCAGATCGGGTGCGACCTGCCCGGTGCTCGGTGGGCGGTGAAGGCAGCCGAGTCCCACGACTCCGTCGTCGCGGGTGTCGCGCTCCACCCCAACGAAGCGCCTCGGCTGGCGGCCGAGGGGCGGCTCGACGACGCCCTCGCCGAGATCGAGTCGCTGGTCGTCTCGAGTCCGCGGGTGCGCGCCGTGGGGGAGACCGGGCTGGACTACTACCGGACCGGTGAGGACGGCCGTACGGCGCAGCACGCGTCGTTCCGGGCTCACATCGCGATGGCCAAGGAGCACGACAGAACCCTCGTCATCCACGATCGCGACGCCCATGCCGACGTGCTCGCGGTGCTCGACGAGGTGGGGGCTCCCGAGCGGACCGTCATGCACTGCTTCTCGGGGCACGCCGACTTCGCTCGGGCGTGCGTCGAGCGGGGCTACTGGCTGTCGTACTCCGGGACGCTCACGTTCAAGAACGCGCAGCCGGTCCGCGACGCGCTCGCCGTCACCCCGATGGACCGCGTCCTGGTCGAGACCGACGCTCCGTTCCTCACTCCGACGCCCTACCGGGGCCGTCCGAACGCCTCCTACCTGGTGCCGACGACGGTGCGCGCGATGGCCGCCGTCCTCGGAGCCGAGCTCGAGGAGCTGTGTGAGGCGATCGACACCAACACCGATGCTGCGTTCGGCGGCAGCTGGGGCTGAGGCGCTCTCGCGAGACGAAACCACAACAAGGTAAGTTCCTTGGTGGACTGTGACTCAGGCCACGGGGGGTTGGGTTTCACGTCACGATCTGGTTACTCTGCCGAGAGTTTGTGTCCCGACCCCCGAGGGAGCTTCGTGCGTACCCGCCTTGCACTCACCACCGTGAGCGCTGTCGTCGTCGCCGCTATCGTGGCCGGCGTTCTCGCCTTCACCGTGCTCAACAAGACCGTCACGCTCAGCGTGGACGGCAAGGAGACCACGGTCCGCACCTTCGGTGGCACCGTCGCCGACGTCCTGGACGCCGAGGGCATCGACCTCGGAGAGCGTGACGTGGTCCTCCCCGCGGCCGACGCCGACATCGAGGACGGCACCAAGGTCGCCGTCCGCTACGCGCGCAAGCTCGTGCTCACCGTCGACGGAGCGGCCAAGACCTACTGGACGACCGCTCTCCGCGTCGACGAGGCGCTCGACCAGCTCGGCATCCGGCCGCACGCGGCCGCGGAGCTGTCGACCAGCCGCTCGGCCGTGGTGCCCCGCGACGGTCTCGCGCTGACGATCACCAGCCCCACCAAGATCCGGCTCGTCGCCGACGGCACCCGCCGCGCGCCCTTCACGAGCGGCGCGACCGTCAAGGACGCCCTCGCCGGACTCGGCATCACGCTCGGCGAGCTCGACGAGGTGACCCCGCGTCTCGCGGCGAAGGTCACCGACGGCATGCGGGTGCGTGTCGTGCGTGTCGCGAAGGTCGTCCGCACCAAGACCGAGAAGGTCGCGTTCACCACCAAGGTCCGCGAGGACGACTCGATGGCCGCCGGCAAGACCAAGGTCGTCCGCGAGGGCAAGCCCGGCACCGCCAAGGTGACGTACGAGATCGTCCGCGCCGACGGCAAGGTCCGCAGTCGCAAGGAGGTCAAGCGGGTCGTCGTGACTGCGGCCCGTGCACAGGTCGAGCGCCACGGCACCAAGCCGTCGACGCCGTCCATCGACCCCGGCAGCGGCTCGGTCTGGGACCGTCTGGCCAAGTGCGAGTCGGGCGGCAACTGGAGCATCAACACCGGCAACGGCTACTACGGCGGCCTCCAGTTCAACCTCGGCACCTGGCGTGCGTACGGCGGCCAGGGCTACCCGCACGAGAACTCGCGCGAGCAGCAGATCGCCGTCGCTACCAAGCTGCGCGACGCCAACGGCGGCAGCTACGGCAGCTGGCCGCACTGCGCGGCGCAGCTCGGGCTCCCGACCTGAGCGGCGACGTACGCCTCCTCGGCCAGGGTGACGTCCGCGCCCTCGCCGAGGAGCTCGACGTCGTGCCGACGAAGCGTCGAGGCCAGAACTTCGTCATCGACGCCAACACGGTCCGCCGGATCGTGCGGGTCGCGGGCGTGGGGCCCGACGACGTGGTGCTCGAGGTGGGGCCTGGTCTGGGATCGCTGACGCTGGCGCTCCTCGAGGCGGCGCGGCGCGTCGTCGCGGTCGAGATCGACGAGCGCCTGGCTGAGGCGTTGCCGTCGACGATCGCCACCTACGCGCCGAGCCGCTCGGCCGACGTCGACGTGGTGCACGCCGACGCCCTTCGGGTGCACGAGCTCCCCGGTCCCGCGCCGACGGCGCTGGTCGCGAACCTGCCCTACAACGTCTCCGTCCCGGTGCTGCTGCACTTCTTCGAGCACGTGCCGTCGATCGAGCGCGGGCTGGTGATGGTCCAGGCCGAGGTGGCCGACCGGCTGACCGCCGGCCCCGGCTCCAAGACGTACGGCGTGCCGAGCCTCAAGGCGTCGTGGTACGCCGACGTCCGCCCTGCGGGTCGGGTCGGTCGCACGGTGTTCTGGCCGGCGCCCAACGTCGACTCGGGTCTCGTCGCGTGGACCCGCCGCGAGCCGCCCCGAGACGCCGACCGACGGCAGGTGTTCGCCGTGGTCGACGCCGCCTTCGCCCAGCGCCGCAAGACGTTGCGGGCCGCGCTCGCGGGGATCGCCGGCGGTGCCGACCGCGCCGAGGCTGCGCTGCTGGCCGCCGGAGTGCCGCCGCAGGAGCGGGGAGAGCAGCTCGACCTCGCGGCGTTCGTCCGCATCGCGGCCGCCCTGGAAGCAGCCCCCGAGGCCCCGGCAGCCGGACGGTAGGTTGATCCGGTGCGAACGACGACCGTCCGGGTTCCGGCGAAGATCAACCTGTGCCTCGGCGTGGGACCGCGGCGTGATGACGGCTACCACCCGCTCGCGACGGTCTACCAGGCCGTGGACCTGTGCGACGAGGTGCGGGCCACGGAGGTCGAGGACGGCGCGGTGACCGTGAGCGTGCAGTTCGCCGGCGACGAGCGTCGCGAGCAGGCCCCCGTGCCGACGGGACCCGACAACCTCGCGGTGAAGGCCGCCTGCGCCCTGCGTGACGCCTTCGGCGTCGAGGCCGGGGCCGGTCTCGCCATCCGCAAGGCCATCCCGGTCATGGGAGGAATGGCAGGCGGGTCGGCGGACGCGGCGGCCGCCCTGGTCGCGTGTGACGCGTTGTGGGGTACGAAGGCGACCCGTGGCGAGCTCGAGGAGATCGCGGCGACGCTCGGCTCGGACGTCCCCTTCCTGCTGCACGGTGGGACCGCGCTCGGCGCAGGGCGCGGCGAGGAGGTCAGCCCAGTCCTCGCGCGCGGCCGCTTCCACTGGGTCTTCGCGATCGCCGACCGGGGCCTCTCCACGGCCGAGGTCTATGCCCGGTACGACGAGATGCACGCCGAGTCCCCGCCGCCGGCGCCTCACGTTCCGCAGGCCCTGCTCACCGCGCTCGCAGCCGGTGATGCGGCTGCGCTCGGCAACGCTCTCTCGAACGATCTCCAGAAGGCCTCCCTCGACCTGCGACCTGAGCTGTCGCGTGTGCTCGAGGTCGCCGGGGAGGCCGACGCTCTCGGCGCGCTGGTGTCCGGGTCGGGCCCGACCGTGATGGTCCTGGCCGAGGACCCCTCCCACTCGGAGGAGCTCGCGGGCCTGCTGCTCCGCAGCGGTGCCTGCGCCGACGCGGTCCAGGCGAGCGGCCCCGAGCCGGGCGCCCACCTGATCTGACCGCGCGACGAGGGCGACCGCCGTGCCCGAAGACTCCGCGCGGTTCTCGGGGCCCGAGAGCCGCCCCGTAGGCTTGCTCGAGTGACGCCGCCGCCAAATCTCGTGAATCTCGACGGGGTCGACAAGTCCCACGGCACCCGCACCCTGCTGGACTCGGTCAGCCTCGGGATCGCCGCCACCGACCGGATCGGTGTGGTCGGCCGCAACGGTGGCGGCAAGACGACCCTGCTCCGTGTCCTCTCTCGGATCGAGCCGCCCGATGCAGGCCGGGTCACCCATACGCGCGGGCTCGAGGTCGGCTTCCTCAACCAGCGTGACGACCTCCACGAGGCGCACACGCTCCGGGAGGCCGTGCTCGGGGGCAAGGCCGACCACGAGTGGGCCGCCGACGCGACGACGCGAGAGATCGTGACGGTGCTGCTGGCCGGGATCCCGTTGGACCGCATCGTCGAGGGTATGTCCGGCGGCGAGCGACGCCGCGCCTCCCTGGCCCGGCTCCTGCTCGGTCAGCACGATCTCCTCGTCCTCGACGAGCCCACCAACCACCTGGACATCGACGCCATCGCCTGGCTGGCCCGTCACGTGCGCCGGCGCGAGTGCGCCCTCGTGGTCGTCACCCACGACCGCTGGTTCCTCGACGAGGTCGCCACCCGCACGTGGGAGGTGCACGACGGCGTCGTCGACCAGTACGACGGCGGCTACGCGGCGTACGTCCTCGCGCGGGCCGAGCGTGACCGCCAGGCGGCGGCGACCGAGTCCCGCCGGCGCAACCTCGTCCGCAAGGAGCTCGCGTGGCTCCGGCGAGGTCCGCCAGCCCGCACGTCGAAGCCGAAGTTCCGCATCGAGGCCGCCAACACCCTGATCGCGGACGAGCCGCCGCCACGTGACCGCCTCGAGCTCGAGCGGTTCGCGACCCAGCGTCTCGGCAAGGACGTGTTTGATCTCGAGGACGTCTCGCTGGTGCGCGGAGACGCGCTGATCCTCGACCGTGCGACCTGGCGGCTCGGTCCCGGTGACCGGGTGGGGCTGGTCGGGCCGAACGGCACCGGCAAGACCTCGATCATGCGGCTCCTCACCGGCGAGGTCGCGCCTGACTCCGGCCGCGTGAAGCGCGGCAAGACCGTCACCGTGGCCTATCTCTCGCAGGCTCTCGACGAGATGGACCCCACTCAGCGCGTGCTCGACGCGGTGAAGGGACCGGAGCTCCAGTCCAGCACCCTCCTCGAGGGGTTCGGGTTCACCGGGGACCTCCTCACGGCGCGCATCGGCGACCTGTCGGGTGGCGAGCGACGGC
The DNA here is from genome assembly GCF_028803055.1 of Mumia sp. NCBI lineage: Bacteria > Bacillati > Actinomycetota > Actinomycetes > Propionibacteriales > Nocardioidaceae > Mumia > Mumia sp. The sequence goes on along the minus strand of NZ_JARBCJ010000073.1, from coordinate 6,708 downwards.
GGCTCCAGGTGATGCGGATCCTCCAGGCTGAGCCCAACGTCCTGCTTCTCGACGAGCCGACCAACGACCTGGACATCGACACCTTGACCGTGATCGAGGACTACCTCGACCGGTGGCCGGGCACGCTGGTGGCCGTCTCGCACGACCGCTACTTCCTCGAGCGCGTCACCGACACGGTGTTCGAGCTGCCGGGTGACGGATCGATCCGCATGCTGGTGGGAGGAGTGGAGGAGTACCACCCGGGAGCGCCGGGGGCTCGGCGTACGTCGGGCGCCGACGCTGCGGCGTCGGTCTCCGCGGGCGCACCGTCGACCTCCCCACAGGCGGGCATGTCGGGAGCCGAGGAGCGCGCGGCGCACAAGGAGATGGCACGCATCGACCGCCGGTTGGCCCGGCTGAGCGAGCAGGCGTCAGCGGTTGAGAACGAGATGGCGGCGAACGCGACGGATGTCGGAAGGCTGACCGAGCTCCAGAAGCGGCTGTCGGAGATCGCTGGCGAGCGCGAGGAGCTGGAGTCGATCTGGCTTCAGCTCGCGGAGATGTTAGATTGAGGACTCCTTGAAAGATAGATTATCTACCTAATGGAGTGACAGTGTCTCAGCGCGAATCCGGCGAACGGTCGCATTCTCGGATCCGGTGGGTGCTGCCGATCGCGCTCGTGCTCCTGTGGCTGGTTCTCGGAGGGCTCGCCGGGCCCTTCGCCGGAAAGCTGTCGGAGGTCTCGGAGAACGACAACGCCGCCTTCCTGCCCGAGAGTGCGGAGTCGACCGAGGTCGCGGCGATCGAGGAGAAGTTCGCTCCCGAGTCCGTGCCGATCGTCATCATCTGGGAGTCGGACGGCCCGATCTCCGCCGAGGGTCGAGCGGCCGCCGCGCAGCAGCTCGACGCCGTGTCGAAGGTCGAGGGCATCGAGGGGCAGATCAGTCCACCGGTTCCCTCGGAGGACGGTGATGCCCTGTCGGGGTTCGTGCAGGTGGGTGCGTCGTACGAGGGTGACATCGAGACCGTCGTCGACGACATCCGCGGCGTTGTCGAAGAGGTGGACGGAGCCACGCCGTACGTGACCGGGCCCGGCGGGTTCGCCGCCGATCTCGGAGCGGCGTTCGGCGGCATCGACGGGATCCTGCTCGGAGTCGCGCTCGCCGTCGTCCTCGTCATCCTGCTGATCGTCTACCGAAGTCCGCTGCTGCCCTTCGCCGTGCTCCTCACGTCCGTCCTGGGGCTCGGTCTCGCCGCCTTCGTGGTCTACCAGCTCGCCGACGGCGGCGTGCTCGACCTCAACGGCCAGAGCCAGGGGATCATGTCGATCCTGGTAGTGGGTGCGGCGACCGACTACGCCCTGCTGCTCGTCGCGCGATATCGAGAGGAGCTGCGCGTCCACGACGACCGGTTCTCCGCGATGCTCGTCGCGTGGCGCCGTGCGCTGCGTCCGATCATCGCCTCCGGGAGCACGGTCATCCTGGGCCTGCTCTGCCTCCTGCTGTCCGACCTCACCTCCAACCGGAGTCTGGGGCCGGTGGCTGCCCTCGGCATCGCCGCTGCGATGCTGTCGGCGCTCACCTTCCTGCCTGCCGCCCTCGTCCTCCTGGGCAGGGTCGCGTTCTGGCCGTTCAAGCCGCACGTGGGCACGGCCAAGCCGGAGGAGTCAGGCGTCTGGGGCAAGGTCGCGGGCCAGGTCGAGCGACGGCCGCGCCGCCTCTGGGTCGGTGCGACCCTCGCACTCGTGGCCGCGGCGGCGTTCGTCCCGACCTTCAACGCGTCGGGCGTCTCGCAGAGCGACCTGTTCCTCGGTGAGGTCGAGGCGGTGCAGGGCCAGGAGGCGCTGGCGCGTCACTTCCCGGGCGGTTCGGGTTCGCCGGCTGTCGTGGTGGCTCCGGAGGACGACCTCGAGGAGGTCGTCAAGGTCGTCGAGGGCACCGACGGCGTGGCTTCCGCCATGCCGATGGCCGAGCGTACGAGCGGACCGCCGACGGGCGACGCCCCGCCTCCCATGGTGGTCGACGGGCGTGTCGTCGTCGAGGTCACGCTCGAGGACGCGGCGGACAGCCACGCCGCCGAGGAGACGGTCCGGACCTTGCGCGACGAGCTTCACGAGCTGGGCGACGACGTCCTGGTCGGCGGCTCCACGGCACAGCAGGTCGACGGCAACGACGTCGCGGAGCGCGACCGGACGGTCATCATCCCGGTCGTCCTCGCGGTCATCCTGCTGGTCCTGATCCTGCTGCTGCGGTCGGTGCTCGCCCCCGTGCTGCTGGTCGCGACGACGGTTCTCAGCTTCTTCTCGACGCTGGGGGTGGCCGGCCTCGTGTTCACCCACGTGTTCGGGTGGGAGGGCGCCGACCCGTCCGTCCCTCTCTACGCGTTCGTGTTCCTCGTCGCGCTCGGGATCGACTACAACATCTTCCTCATGACACGAGTGCGGGAGGAGTCTGCCCGACGGGGCACGCGCCAGGGGATCCTCCATGGGTTGGTGGTCACCGGTGGCGTGATCACGTCGGCCGGGATCGTGCTCGCCGCGACGTTCTCCGCACTGGCGGTGATCCCGATCCTGTTCCTCGCGCAGCTGGCGTTCCTGGTCGCCTTCGGGGTCCTGCTCGATGCGCTCGTCGTACGTTCGCTGCTCGTTCCGGCGCTGTCGTACGACATCGGCTCGCGGATCTGGTGGCCGAGCGCGCTGCAGCGCCGCCGGTGACGCCGTCGGCCGGGGTGCGCGGGCAGCGCCCCGGCCGACGGGCTCACCTGCTGACGTCGAAGGGAAGCAGCAGTCCCCTCAGCAGGGCCACCAGGTGTCCCGTGTCATCGCCTCCGAGAGACGCGAGCAGCTGACGCTCGCGCTCCAGCAGTGCCTCCAGCGCCGCGTCGACGGCGGCTCTGCCCGTGCTGGTCAACCTGACCTGCACCCCGCGGCGGTCGACGGGGTCGGGGAGGCGCTCGACGAAGCCACGAGCCGCCAGCCGGTCGATACGGTTGGTCATGGTGCCGCTGGTCACGAGGGTCTCGCGCAGGAGCTGACCGGGAGACAGCTGGTACGGCTCGCCGGAGCGTCGCAGTGCAGACAGCACGTCGAACTCCCACGTCTCGAGGTCGTGGTCCGCGAAGGCCTCACGCCGGGCGAGATCGAGGTGCCGGGAGAGCCGGGACACCCGGCTCAGCACCTCCATGGGGTCGACGTCGAGGTCGGGGCGCTCGCGTCGCCACGCAGCGACCAGCCGATCCACCTCATCGTCCACCTCTCCAGCGTACCGTCGAGATTCTCGACATCGAGAGTTCGCGCACGCCGACGCGCCGGGGTGACCCACATGTCAATAAGGGTTGACGCCTGCCAACTGCGTCAATTACGGTTGACAGCATGTTCGACGCCGACCCGCTGACCGACTCTGATCCCGCCGTGGGCCTCCGTGCGGTCCGTGCGCTCCGCGAGCTCGCCGACCGTCTCGAGCGCCTCCAGGTGGAGCGCGCGCGAGCCCTCGGGTGGTCGTGGCAGCAGATCGCCGACGCCCTGGGTGTCTCGAGGCAGGCGGCGCACAAGAAGCACGGCGGCGAGGACCGAGAGGGGAAGGGCTGACATGTTCGAAAGATTCGCGGCAGAGGCGCGCTCGGCGGTGGTCGATGCGCAGGAGGAGGCACGCGAGGCAGGGGACCGCCGCATCGAGCCGGTCCACATCCTCGGGGCGCTGGTGAGGCGGGGTGCGGACGACGGGCTGCTGGCACGCCACGGGGTGACCCACGAGGCAGTGCGCCGAGAGATCGTGCGAGGGGGTGGCGGTGCGCTCGACGCGGAGGCGCTGGCGGCCGTGGGTGTCGATCTCGACGCCGTCCGCGCCCAGGCCGACACGACGTTCGGTGAGGGTGCGCTCGAGCGTGCCGGAGGGCGGAGCCGAGGACATCTCCGGTTCACCCGTGCCGGCAAGAAGGTGCTCGAGCGTGCGCTGAGAGCGACGGTCGCGGGCCCCGGACGTGAGATCGGGACCGTGCAGCTGCTGGCGGGTGTCCTCTCGGTCGACGACGCGCGGCTCGCGGCGGTGGTCTCGGCGGTGTGCGACGATCCTGACGCCCTCCGGGCCGACGTCGACCGCGCCGTGGCGGGCTGGGCGGCCTGACGTGGCGCAGTGGGACCCCGCGCTGTACCTCGCGTACGAGTCCGAGCGCGCGCGGCCGTTCGTCGACCTGGTCTCCCGGATCCCGACCGAGCCCCGCGCGATCGTCGACCTCGGGTGCGGACCAGGCCACCTGACCGCCGTGCTGAGGGGCCGGTGGCCGGCCGCGACCATCCTGGGGGTCGACTCCTCTCCCGAGATGGTCGAACAGGCGCGGCGTGAGAACGCCGATCCCGCAGTGGGCTACGAGCTGGGCGACATCGCGGCATGGTCTCCCGCGGACCCCGTCGACCTGGTCGTCTCCAACGCCGCGTTTCAGTGGGTGCCTGACCAGCTCGAGGTCGTGCCACGACTGCGTGAGCACGTCGCCCCCGGTGGGGTGCTGGCCTTCCAGGTCCCCGACAACCACCAGGAGCCGAGCCACGTCCTGCTTCGAGAGCTCGCCTCGCAGGACCCCTACGCGGAGCATGCCGCTGGGCTGGCGGAGGCGCGCGGTGTCTCACCCCGCACCTACCTCGAGCTGCTCGTCGACGACGCCTGGGAGCTCGACGTCTGGGGCACCACCTACCTCCACCTGCTCCCGGGGGAGGACCCGGTGTTCCGGTGGATCTCCGGGACCGGCGCGCGTCCGGTGCTCGAGGCGCTCCCGGAGGGCCTGCGCGGTCGCTTCGTGGAGGACTACAAGGCGGCGTTGCGCTCGGCGTACCCGAGGGAGGGGTACGGGACGGTGCTTCCGTTCCCGAGGACCTTCGTCGTCGCGAAGCGGCGCTAGGGCTTCGGTGCGTCGCGGAAGAGGGTCGGCTCGGCCTCGAGGTTGGAGAGCCCGTTCCAGGCGAGGTTGACGACGTGGGCGGCGACGATGTCCTTCGTCGGCCGGCGCGCATGGAGCCACCACTGGCCTGTCGTGGAGACCATGCCGACGAGCATCTGGGCGTACATCGGCGCCAGCCTGGCCTCGTACCCGCGTCGTTTGAACTCTCCGACGAGGATGTCCTCGACGCGGCTGGCGACGTCACCGATGATGCTCACGTAGGACCCGGTCGGCGAGCCGACCGGCGCGTCTCGCACCAGGATCCGGAACCCGTCCGAGCTGGTCTCGATGTAGGTGAGCAGGGCGACCGCCGCCGCCTGGAGGAGCTCGCGGGGCCCGCCTGTGGTGAGAGCGGCGCGCATCATGTCGAGGAGCGTGCGGACCTCGCGGTCGACGACCACCGCGTACAGCCCTTCCTTGCCGCCGAAGTGCTCGTACACGACCGGCTTGGACACCGACGCCCGTGAGGCGATCTCCTCGACCGTCGTCCCGTCGACCCCACGGTCGGCGAAGAGCGTCCGAGCGATCGCGATCAGCTGCTCGCGCCGCTCGGCAGCCGTCATCCGTCTGCTGCCCTTGCGCTTGGCGTCCGGGGCGGGGTTCTTGGCCACTCTCGGCATTGTGCCCTACGTGACGTCAGCGCAACCTCGGCGCGCTCCTCGAGGGCGATGCCCGGAATCTCAACGTCCGGTGCATCTCCCGAATGGCGCGAGATTCTCCACTATCCAGGGCCTAAGCAAGCGCTTAGTCACCACCGACATAGCACGTCACAGAACTTCTTCTAGTGCTCTTGTCCAGGTTGTGATCGGGCGTTAACGTCCCGTTCACCTCGCGGTCTCCCCGGTCGTTCCGGGGCATCCCTGGGCCGCGGAACCGATGGGAGACCGATGATGTTCAGACCACTTGTGCTCCGGCTCGTGACCTTGTTCGCGGCCGTGGCCCTGCCCTTGGTGGGCGCGACGGCTCCGACCGCGACCGCCGCCGACAACCCGTACGAGCGGGGCCCTGCCCCGACGGCTTCGAGCGTGCTCGGCAACGGGTCGTTCGCGGTCAGCACCACCTCGGTGTCGCGGCTGAGTGCCTCCGGCTTCGGGGGCGGCACGATCTACTACCCCACGTCCACCAGCGCCGGGACGTTCGGCGGAGTGGTTCTCGCTCCGGGCTTCACGGCGACGTCCGGGTCGTACGCCGGGCTCGCGCGCAGGGTCGCGTCGCACGGCTTCGTCGTGTTCGCGATCGACACGAGCTCGACGCTCGACCAGCCCGCCAGTCGGGGGCGCCAGATCCTCACAGCACTCGACTACCTCACCGAGCGCAGCTCGGTGAGGTCGCGCGTCGACGCCACCCGGCTCGCGGCCTCCGGCCACTCCATGGGCGGCGGCGGCACGTTGGAGGCAGCGAACTCGCGGCCCACCCTCAAGGCGGCCGTTGCGCTCCAGCCGTGGAACACCGACAAGACCTGGCAGGGGATCCGGGTCCCGACGATGATCATCGGTGCCCAGAACGACTCGATCGCCGCCAACAGCTCCCACTCGATCCCGTTCTACAACAGCCTGACCGGGGCACCTGAGCGGGCGTACGGCGAGCTGCGCGGGGAGAGCCACCTCGCCGCCAACACCAACCCCGACTGGCAGGGCCGCCTGATGGTGACCTGGCTCAAGCGCTACGTCGACTCCGACACGCGGTACTCGCAGTTCCTGTGCCCCGCGCCTACCTCGACGGCGCTGTCGGACTACCGGAACTCCTGCCCCGACTGACCTCACGGCGGATCGCAGGAGGAGGCGGCCGGGCACGGTGGAC
>NZ_JARBCJ010000072.1:0-14653 GCF_028803055.1 Mumia sp. | reverse complement strand
GCGATGCGGGCATCGAGGCGCGGTCGCCAGGACCGTGAGAGCCGGGTCCAGTCCTTCTTGGTCGGCGTGCGCCCCTCGGGGAGGGTGGCGAGGGCGTCGCGGATCTCGTCCAGCGACAGGCCGATCCGTGACGCAGTCCGGATGAAGGCGACGCGGCGCAGCGCGCTGCGCCCGTAGCGACGCTGGTTGCCGGCCGTCCGCTCGGACTCGATCAGCCCCAGCGACTCGTAGTAGCGCAGGCCTGACGGCGCCACCCCGCTGCGCTCCGAGACCTCGCCGATCGTCAGGTCGGGCTCGCTGATCACCGTGGCTCCTTGCACGCTTGACCTCATGTCGACGTGAAGTCGCACGATACCCGCATGGCCACGACGACCGTCCCCCCACCGATCCACGACCTCCTCGCTCGCATCACCGGTGACGAGAAGCACGACCCGAGCGCGCACTCGACGCTCGACGTCGTCTGGGTGCTCTACGACCAGGTCCTGGACGTCGCCCCAGACCGTCTGGACGACCCGACGCGCGACCGGTTCCTCCTGTCGAAGGGGCACGGGCCCGCCTCGACCTACGCCGTCCTCGCTGCCAAGGGATTCATCCCCGTGTCGTGGCTCGACGACGTCGCCTCGTGGGAGTCGCGGTTGGGGCACCACCCGGACCGCACGCTCGTTCCCGGCGTCGAGATCGGCAGCGGCTCGCTCGGTCACGGGCTCCCTCTCGCCGTCGGTCTGGCGCTCGGTCTGCGCGCCCAGCGCAACCCCGCCCGGGTCGTGGTGCTCGTGGGAGACGGCGAGCTGGACGAGGGTTCCAACGCGGAGGCGATCGCGGTCGCGGGGCGCCTGCGGCTCGGTGGACTGACCTGCGTCGTCCTCGACAACCACAGCGACAAGTTCGGCTGGCCGGGCGGGATCGCCGCGCGCTTCGCGCTGGAGGAGTGGGAGACGGCCGACGTGGACGGGCGCGACCACGCCGCTCTTCGTACGGCGCTGCGACACATCGACCCCGGACGTCCCACCGCAATCGTGGCCCGCACGACCGACGAGTTCTTGGCCCCGGACCGGTCAGAAAACCAGCAAGGCATGGACACCAGGACGAAGGACAGCGCCGCATGACCACCCGTACGCCGATGCGCGAACGCTTCTACTCCGAGCTCGGGCCCCTCCTCGACAGCGATCCACGGGTCGCTGTCGTCCTCGCCGTGATCGGCTCCAGCGGCCTCACCGACGTGAGCGCGCGCCATCCGGACCGCGTGATCGACGTCGGGATCCGCGAGCAGACGATGGTCGGGGTCGCCGGCGGCCTCGCGCTCGCAGGGCTGCGGCCGATCGTCCACACCTACGCCCCGTTCCTGGTGGAACGCGCCTACGAGCAGCTCAAGCTCGACCTGGGACACCAGGACGTCGGAGCGCTCCTGGTCAGCACCGGCGCCTCGTACGACGCCAGCACCGCCGGCCGTACCCACCAGGCGCCCGCCGACGTCGCGCTGATCTCGGCGTTGCCGGGGTGGACCGTGCACGTGCCGGGTCACGCCGAGGAGCTCGCCCGCATGGTCCGCCGTGAGTCGGCCACCGATCAGCGGGTCTACGTGCGGATGTCGTCCGCGCAGAACGCCCGTCCCCACCCGGTCGACGGTCGGCTCCACGTCGTGCGCGGGGGCCGGCACACCCTTCCGCTGGTGGTCGTGGTCGGCCCGCTGCTCGACACCGTCCTCGAGGCCACCCAAGATCTTGCCGTCCGCGTCGCCTACACGTCGACGCCGCATCCCCTCGACGCCCACGGCCTCCGGACGCTCGCCGGGCCGACGCCGGTCGTCGCCATGGTCGAGCCGTACCTCGAGGGCACGAGCGCTGCCGCCGTCGCGGCCGCGCTGGTGGATCGTCCGAGCCGGGTGCTCCACGTCGGTGTCCCGCGCGACTCCGAGCTGCGGCGGTACGGGTCACCGAAGGATCACGCTGCCGCGCACGGTCTCGACGCGCCCGGGATCCGTGCCCAGATCAAGGAGCTGGTCGGATGAGCGCCGTCGCCAGGGCCGCCCTCGATGCGCCTGACGTCCCCTGCCGAGTGGCCGGCGCCGACCTCTGGTTCGCCGAGCACGCCGACGAGATCGAGCGCGCCAAGGCGCTCTGTCGCGCGTGTCCGATCCGCGACGCCTGTCTCGCCGCCGCCCTCACCCGCCGGGAGCCGTGGGGCGTCTGGGGCGGCGAGGTCTTCGTCAAGGGCCAGCCGGTCGCGCACAAGCGGGGTCGCGGCCGACCGCCCGCACGGTGCGGACCGAGAGCGGAGCGGAGCCCCCGGCGCCACGACATCCTCTAGTTGTCGCTGCGCTCAGCGTCGGTGCGCTCAGCGTCGGTGCGCTCGGCCGCGGTGCGCTCGGCGTCGGTGGCGAAGTCGTCGCTGAGCTCGCGCTCCGACCTCGCCAGCAGCTCCTCGAAGATCGTGATCTGGAGGCCTGCGGGAGCCTCCAGCCGCGCGTTCAGCGAGCGCCACGGCGTCTCCCGGGGTGAGGCGATCAGCTCGGCTCCCGCCTCGACGAGCCGAGCCGTACGCTCCTCGCCGTCGGCCACCTCGAACGCGACCCGCAGCCGAGAGGTCGTGGGGTGGCCGACCTCGACGTCGTCGATCATGCGTCGTTGGGCAGGGTTCGCGATCTCGAGCGTCGCCCGGCCTGCCTCGAGGATCGTGACCCGGGCGTCCCCGTCACCCTCGTACGCGACCTGCTCGGGGAGGCCGAGAACGTCACGGTAGAACCGGACGGCCTCGTCGTAGTCGTCGGCCTCGACGACGAGCCGCAGCTGCTTCACCGGGTTGTCGGTAGGACGTGCCTCCATGCTGACACCGTAGGCGTTGACACTGATGTGAAGGTCAAGACGCTGCCGGCGCGAACCCTGCCTCGGTCATCGCACGGTTCATCGCGTCTCGCAGCGCGTGCAGGGCCGACTGCGGCCGCACCATCACGGTGAGCTCGGCGACCTTGCCGTCCTCGTCGAGCTGGAGCATGTCGATCCCGTGCAGCGCCTTCCCGTCTACGCTCGCCCGGAAGACGAGGATCTCGGACGGCACTGGCGCGCCCTCGTCGGCGCGCGACCCGGCGCCCTGGAGCTCCCCGACGTATCGGAAGTCCTCGAAGACCGCCATCACCAGGGCGAGCACCTGCTTGACGACCTCCCTGCCCTCGAACGGCGCGAACTTCACAGGGCTGTGGAAGGTGACGTCGGCGGCGAAGACGTCGTCGAACGCGTCCAGGTCGCGAGCCTCGACGGCGGTACGGAAGCGTTGTGCGGCATCGGTCACGGGGGGACTCCTCAGTCCTCGGTGTTGAAGAACGAACGGTGGGTCCCGAGCAGGTCGACCTCAGGACGGCTAGCGACGAACCGCTCGAGCTTGTCGAGCACGGCGATCACGTGCGAGTTGTCGCCGGCGACGACCGCGACCCCGATCGAGGCACGACGATAGAGGTCCTGGTCGTCGGTCTCGGCGACCGACACGTCGAAGGTACGGCGCAGGTCGGAGACCAGCGGGCGCACGAACGCGCGCTTCTCCTTGAGCGTATGGACGTCACCGAGGAGAAGGGAGAACTCGATCGTGCCGACCCACATCTCTCAGGCGTCGTCGGAGAAGCTCGAGTCGAGGACGTTGCGGGCGTCCGGCGACTCGTCACCACCCGAGGGGTTGATGACGACCACGGTGGCCTTCGCGTGACGGACCACCTGCTCGCTCACCGAGCCGAGCAGGAGTCCCTTGAAGCCGCCAAGCCCGCGACGCCCGACGACGACCGTCGAGGCCTTTTCCGAGGCCTCGATGATGCGGGTCGCGGGCTTGCCGTGGACGGCGCACGTGCGCACGTCGACCTCAGGGTATTTGGCGCGGAGTGGCGCAAGGTCGTCGTCGAGCACCTCGACGACCGCCGCGGCGAAGTCCTCCAGGGGCGGCATGTAGCCGGGCTCCCACGTCTTGGGGCGGGGTGCCGTGGTGAGCACCCAGGCACGGGTCACCGTCACCGGCTGACCGGTGAGCCTGCCGTACTCCAGAGCCCACTCAACCGCCTGGTCGGAGAAGTCGGAGCCGTCGTGGCCGACGAGGATCCCACCGTCGAAGTCGATCTCCTTCGTGGTCATGCCTCACGGTATCGCGAGGCGCTCCAGGTCGGTGAGGCGTACTCCCGGGGCGACCTCGCGCTCGGCGACGGGGACGAAGCCGTGGCGGGCGTAGAAGGCCAGCCCTGGAGCGTTCCGACTGCCGGTCGAGACGATCGTGCGGTGGGTCGGTTCGAGCGCGGACAGCACCTCCAGCAGCGACGACGCGACGCCGCGACGATGGGCCGGCGGGTCGACGACGAGCCGGAAGATGTCGATCGTGCCGTCGTCGAGGCGTTCCCACGAGACGGCTCCCACCAGCACGCCCTCGGCGTACGCGCCGAGGAACAGCTCGGAGCTCTCCTGCAGCTCCTCGAGCGTCTCGTGCAGCATCGGCAGCTCCGGGAAGTCGATCAGCGCGGCCTCCACCTCGTACGCCCGTCGTTGGACGGCCAGCAGCTCTGCGGCCGTCTCGGCGTCGGTGACGTCGAGCGGCGCGATGTCGAGGCTCTCCACCTGCCACACCGTAGGGGCTAGGGGTTCACCTCTCGGCGCGTGCCTGGGCGGCCGCCGCCAGCTCCATGAGGACGCGGCGGTCGTGGACGCTGCCTGCCAGTCGCGCGGCCGCCTCGAACTCCACCGCCGCCTCCCCGTCGCGGCCCAGCCGCACCAGGAGGTCGCCCCGCACGCTCGGGAGAAGATGGTAGGACGCCATCCGAGGATCGCGCCGGAGCGGCTCCAAGGCGCGCAGGGCATCGGCCGGGCCGAACGCCCGGCTCACCGCGACGGCACGGTTCAGCGCGATCACCGGCGACGGGTTGAGCGCCGCCAGCCCGTCGTAGAGCGCGACGATCCGCTCCCAGTCGGTGTCCTCAGGGCGCGCGGCCCGGGCGTGACAGGCGGCGATGGCGGCCTGCAGTGTGTACGGCCCGAGCGGGCGTCGCAGCGAGACGGAGCGGTCGATCGCGTCCAGGCCGTGGCGGATCAGCGTACGGTCCCACCTCGAGCGGTCCTGGTCGTCGAGGAGCACCGGGGCGCCGTGCCGGTCGGTCCGGGCGGCGAAGCGTGACGCCTGGAGCTCCATCAGCGCGACCAGTCCGTACGGTTCGGGCTCCTGCGGCAGGAGCGCAGCGAGCACGCGCCCGAGCCGCATGGCCTCGCGGCACAGGTCCTCTCGGACGACCCGGTCGCCCGAGCTCGCCGAGTAGCCCTCGTTGAAGATCAGGTAGACGACCTCGAGGACCGCCGCCAGTCGACCGGGAAGCTCCTCGGCGGAAGGGATCTCGAAGGGGACCTGCGCCTCGGAGAGGGTGCGCTTGGCGCGCGAGATGCGCTGCCCGACCGTCGCCGCCGGGGTCAGGAAGGCGTGGGCGATCTCGTCCGTCGACAGCCCGCCGAGCATCCGCAGGGTGAGGGCGACCTGGGCGTCGCGGGTCAGCACAGGGTGGCAGGCCACGAAGACGAGCCGCAGGACGTCGTCACCGACCGGGTCGCCGACGACGTCCTCGGGCATCGGAAGCGCGGCGCGCCGCTGTTCCTCGAGGTCGGGCGCCAGCACCGCGTACTTGCGGGTGAGGTTCTGGTCGCGGCGGACCCGGTCGACCGCGAGGTTGCGGGCGACCTTGGTCAGCCACGCCCCGGGGTTGTCGGGGACGCCGTCGCGCGGCCACTTCTCGAGCGCGACCACGAGCGCGTCCTGCGCGAGGTCCTCGGCGTAGCCGACGTCGTTGACGATGCGGACCAGCCCGGCGACCACGCGCGCCGACTCGATCCTCCAGATCGCGTCGATCGTCCGACCGACGTCGCCGGGCATCCGCTGCGCTCCTACCGCTCCGCGCTCCTGCCGCTCGTCCTCAGGAGCCGTGCTGGTGCTGGACCTGCTCGCGGAGCTTCTCTTCCTGCTGCCTGAGCTCGGGGGTGTACTCCGCGCCGAAGTCCTCGGCCTCGAAGATCGGCCTGAGCTCGACCTGGCCGGGCTCGCTGGGATCGTTCGGGATCCGCTTCGCCCACTCGACGGCCTCCTCGAAGGACTTGACCTCCCAGATCCAGTAGCCGGCGAGCAGCTCCTTGCTCTCGGTGAACGGCCCGTCGACGACCCGCGTCTCCCCGTCGCCGAAGACGACCCGAGCGCCCTCGGCGCTGTTCTTCAGGCCGTCGCCGTCCAGCATGATGCCGGCGTTGACGAGCTCCTCGTTGTAGGCACCCATCGCCGCCAGCATCTCGGTGGAGGGCATCTGACCCTGCGCTTCCCACGCCGGCGTGGACTGCACCATGACCATGACTCGCATGTCGTTCTCCTTGTCGATCGAGTCCGTTCCGACCCTAGTGCCGGAGCGGTGCCTCACCCCTACGCCGAACCAGCCGCCGGGTTTTCGACACGGGTCACGAACTTTTTCGTACGGGCTCGTCCGAGCGGGTCGGGACGACGAGCGCCTCGAGCTGGTCGACGAGCTCCTCGGGACGGCTGAGCGCGACCAGGTGGCCCCCGGGCACCTCGTACGGAGTGAGTCCGAGCCGCTCCTGCGACACACGCCGCTGGAACGCGATCGGGAAGATCCGGTCGTCCGTCCCGGCAACGACGGCGGTCGGCACGTCGGGCCACGCTCGCGCCGGCCACGGCTCGGCGAACGACCGCTCGGAGGGCTCCCGGTCCTCGCCGGCGAGGATCTCGGCGGCGAGGTCCTCGGGCACGTCGTGGAAGAAGTCGCGTACGACGTCGAAACCCTCCCACCCTGCCTCGCGCCGCGCCTCGGAGCTCCCGGTCGCCGACCACCACTCGCCTGCGGTCTCGCCGGGCGCAGGGATCATCGGGTTGAGGAGCACGAGCTGGGAGACGGGGATGCGCTCGCACACCAGAGGGCCGATGAACGCCCCCATGGACTGTGCGACCACGACCGGCGGGTCGTCGTGCGGCGCCACGCGCTCCGCGACCGCCGCGAGCACGATCTCGACATGGTCCTCGATGCCCGTCGACTCGTCGTGCTGAGGCACGTCGACGGGGACCGCGGTGTGTCCGCGGCGTTCGAGTCCGGGGACGAGACGGGACCAGTAGCCGGGGTGGCCGCCGGCTCCGGGGATGAGGACGAAGGTGCTCATGCAGCCTCGACTCGGCGCGCCTGCCGAACTCATCGGACGGGTCAGGGTCTCGACGTCACCGGATCGAGAGCTCTGCCTGGTTGCCCCCGCGACCGCACTTCCTGCCGTTGGGATAGGTCGCCTGGGGGGTCACCCGCGCCACGTCACGACGGAGCTCGGTGCCGTCGCGCCGTTGCACGACGGTCGTCACCTCGACCTGCTCGAGAGGCAGCTCGGGGACCTCGACGAAGCTCACCATCGTCCCGTCCGATCTCATGACGGCGCCGCAGGAGGAGTCGGGACCGTCACCGTCACAGCCCTGGTCGACGGCCACCCGGCCCGGCGTCAGCGCTGACTGGTCGTCCACGCAGACGCCGTCCCAGCAGACGCTGGTCCGGACCGTCACCGCCTGTGTCGCCAGCGGCGGCTCGACCGAGACCCCGATCCCGGCGGACGAGCCGATCATCGTGCACACCCGAGAAGGGTCGTCCGCACCGCCACCGCACGCCATCAGCAGGGCGAGCGGCGCCGCCGCACAGGCCGTGCGGAGTCGGTGCATGGCGGCACAGTAACGGTCGGGCACGGCACGGGTACGGGGTCGGCGGGCGTGCCGCCGACCCCGTCCGATGTCAGCGCAGCAGCTCGACGATGCCGCGGCCGTCGATGCCCTCGGCGACGCGTCCGAGGTGGTAGGCCTCCGTGCCGAGCGTGCGCTCGAGCACGGTCAGCCGTGCGGCGTAGTGGCCGATCGAGTACTCCGCCGTCACGCCGATGCCGCCGTGGAGCTGGATCGACTCCTGGCTGACGTGCCGGGCGGTGCGACCGATCTCGGCCTGCAGGCGCGAGGCGACCAGGGGGTCGGGCCCGTGCTCGGCCAGCGACATCGTCGCCCACAGCGAGACCGAGCGGGCCAGCTCGAGCGACGTGTACATGTCGGCCGCCCGGAACGTCAGCGCCTGGAACTTCGACAGCGTGACCCCGAACTGCTTGCGCGTCTTGAGATAGCCGACGGTCGTCTCGACCGAGATCTCCATCGCGCCGATCGCCTCGGCGCCGTACGCCGTCTGCAGGCGGGCGAACGCCCGTGCGAGAGCATCCTCGCCGGCCTCGCCGAGCGGGGTCGCGACGGCCCCGGTCAGGACGACGCGGGCGGCGTAGGAGTCGTCGGGCGTCGCGTACGTCGTGCGGGTGACACCGTCGGCGTGGGCATCGACGACGAACAGCCGTGTCGTCTCACCGTCCTCCGCGCTCACGACGAGGACGTCGGCGACGCCGCCGTGACGGACCGGCTCCTTGACGCCGTCGAGCGTCCAGCCGTCCGCCGACGGGGTGGCGGTCACGCCGTAGGCGACCGTCCCGTGCGGCGCACGCGGCTCCTGGTGGGCGATCACGGCGACCAGGTCGCCGGCAGCGATCTTGGGAAGGAGCTCCTGCTTCTGCTCCTCGGTGCCCGCGTCGGCGATCAGCTCACCGGCACCGACGACCACGTCGATGAACGGCTCCGGCGCGAGCACGCGCCCGATCTCCTGGGCGACGATCCCGACCTCGACGGCCCCGGCGCCGGCGCCGTCGTACGCCTCGTCGAAGGGCAGCCCCAGCAGCCCCATCTCGGCGAGACGGCCCCAGACGTCACGGTCCCAGCCGGGCTCGGTGGCGACGACCTTCTCCCGGTTGGCGGCGGATCCGCCGAGGATGCCGCGGACGGCGTCCCGAAGAGCAACCTGCTCGGTGTCCAGCGTGAAATCCATGTCAGTCCCTCACAGTCCCAGGATCGTGCCGGCGATGATCGTGCGCTGGACCTCGTTGGAGCCACCGTAGATCGACACCTTGCGGAGGTTCAGATACGTCGGTACGGAGCGGCCCGCCCATGCCGGCACGTCCGAGTCGTCTCCGGCTCCGGCGGCCAGCACGTCGCTCCCGGCGACGTCGACGGCCAGCTCGGAGACGTCCTGCTGCAGCTGCGAGCCACGGAGCTTGAGGATCGACGAGACCGGGTTGGGCTTGCCGTCCTTCGAGCCGCCGGCGACCCGGAGCGCGGTGAGCTCGAGCGCGAGCAGCTGGTTCTCCAGAGACGCGAAGCGGGCGGCGATCGCCGGCTGGTCGATGAGTCGGCTGCCGTCGGCCAGCGGGACCGAGGCGTGCTCCTTGACGATCTGGAGACGCAGCTTGGTGCTGCCGGTGGCGCCGATGCCGTCGCGCTCGTTGCCGAGCAGGAACTTCGCGTAGTCCCAGCCGTGGTTCTCCTCGCCGACGAGCTGGTCGGCGGGGACGCGCACGTTGTCGAAGAAGACCTCGTTGACCTCGTACGACCCGTCGATCAGCTTGATCGGTCGCACCGTGACGCCGGGGGTCGACATCTCGAAGAGGACGAACGAGATGCCCTGCTGCTTCTTGGGCGCGTCGGGGTTGGTGCGTACGAGGCAGAAGATCCAGTCGGCGTACTGCCCGAGCGTCGTCCAGGTCTTCTGGCCGTTGACGACCCACTCGTCACCGTCGCGGACGGCGGTGGTGCGCAGCGAGGCCAGGTCCGACCCGGCGTCGGGCTCGGAGAAGCCCTGGCACCACCAGATGTCGAGGTTTGCCGTGGCCGGCAGGAACCGCGCCTTCTGCTCCTCGGAGCCGAACGTGGCGATCACGGGACCGACCATGCTCGTGTTGAACGGGAGCGGCGAGGGCACGCCGGCGGTCTGCATCTCGTCGAGCCAGATGTGGCGCTGCAGCGGCGTCCATCCCTTGCCGCCCCACTCCACGGGCCAGTTCGGGACGGCATAGCCGCCTGCGTTGAGGGCGCGCTGCGCCTCGACGATCTGCTCCTTGGAGAGCTCTCCACCGCTGCGGACGGTGTCGCGGATCTCCTGCGGGACCTTGGTGGTGAAGAACTCGCGGAGCTCCTGCTGGAGCTGCGCGTCCTCCGGTGTCAGCGCGAGCCTCATGTTCGCTCTCCTGTGGGGCCGTACGACGTGGTCTGGGGCACACCCTAAGTAAGCGGGCGCTTAGCCGGCTACCCGGGGGTAGGTGTTCAGCCTAGGCCCCGGATGCTGCCCGCCGCGTCGCCGAGGCGCGCGCGAGCTCCTCGAGCAGGTCGGCGGTGACGTCCCAGCCGATGCAGGCGTCGGTCACGCTCTGCCCGTACGTCAGGTCTGCCGGCGCGGGCGCCTGCTTGCCGGGGACCAGGAAGCTCTCGAGCATCACGCCGCCGATCCCGCGGTCCCCACCGGCGACGTCACCGGCCAGCTCGCGGACGACGGCAGCCTGGCGGACGTGGTCCTTGCCGGAGTTGCCGTGGCTGGCGTCTACGACGAGGCGCGCCGGCATCCCGCCGCGCTCGAGCAGCCCGAGCGCGGACCGCCGAGACTCCACACCGTAGTTGGGGCCGGCGTGCCCGCCGCGCAGGATCACGTGGCAGTCGGGGTTGCCGCTCGTGGAGACGGCGCACGCCCGACCGTCCGCGTCGATCCCGAAGAACGTCTGTTCCGCGCCCGCCGCCCGGCAGCCGTCGATCGCCGCCTGGACCGAGCCGTCCGTGGCGTTCTTGAAGCCGACGGGCATGGACAGGCCCGACACGAGCTGCCGGTGCACCTGGCTCTCCGGCGTACGGGCGCCGATGGCACCCCAGGAGACGGCGTCGGCGAGGTACTGCGGGCTGGTCGGCTCGAGCAGCTCGGTGCCCGCAGGCAGGCCGGTCGCGAGCACGTCGAGCAGCACCGAGCGGGCGAGCCGCAGGCCACGGCGGACGTCGTACGACTCGTCCATCCCCGGATCGTTGATGAGGCCCTTCCACCCCACGGTCGTGCGGGGCTTCTCGAAGTAGACCCGCATGACGATCTCCAGGTCGCCGGCGTAGGCCTCCCGCAGGGGTGCGAGCCGGTGGGCGTAGTCGAGCGCCGCGCTCGGGTCGTGGATGGAGCACGGCCCGACGACGACGAGGAGACGGTCGTCCTCGCCGGACATGATGGCGGCCGCCGCGTCGCGCGACCGCGCGACCAGGTCGGCGGCGGCATCACCGAGCGGGCGGGCCGCGACGACGTCGCGGGGGCGCTCGAGAGGCTCGAGGGCACGCACGCGGAGGTCGCTCGTCGGCGTGCGGCCGGGGGTGGGGGTCGTACGGGCCGGGGCTGAGCTGGACATCGGCACTTCCTCTCGGCGGCACCGGTCCTGCGCCGGCACCGCCACGAATGACGAAAGGCACGGACCGTGTGGTCCGTGCCTGTGCTGGCTTGCTGAGCGGGTCGGTGGGTCAGGCGCCGACCGCTGGCTGCACCAGCACGTCGCGCCCATAAAATCGCCCGCTCAACATGGGGCAGAGAGTAGCACCTGGGGTGGTGCTGGCATGGGAAGACCCCAGCCGCTGCTGACGGGGGATACAGTAGCGACCGGGGTCTAAGGAAGACTGTAGGGCATCCTGAACGGGCGTTCAAGTCCTCCGTCCGATGACCTGGATCACCTGCTCGGAGAGCCTTCTCGACCGGGCATCAACGCACCGTGATCTGACGGTTCGCGAGCCCGTTGCGCGCCCCGCGCTGCTCGCTCGTCAGCGGCGAGGAGTCGGCCAGCGCCTCCTCGAGCCGCGACTCGAACGCTGCTGCAGGGCCCTCCAGGGCGACGGCCGGCGTGGGCTCGAGCATCTCCCACACAGGGACGAGCAGCCCGTGCGCGCGGAACGACCCGATGAGACGCACGTCGTCGGCGAGACGGTCGTCTCCGCTGACGTGCAGCCGCGCGAGAGCGGTCAGGAGCTTGTCCTCGTCGTGGGGCATCACCCAGCGGAGGAACTGTCGCTCGCCGAGCTGCGTCCAGTAGGCGGCGTCGACCTCCTCGAGCCGCTCGGTCGGCGTCACGACCTCGTTGGCCTGCTCGATCGCACCTGCCACGGCACCCGTGGGGTCGTCGACGCCGGCGGTCCAGAAGTCGAAGCCGTCCTGCACGTCGACGGGGAAGTCGGACTCCGGGTCGACGAGGTCCTGCAACCGCCGTCCCGCCCCCGGGTCGGCGATGACGATCTCGGTGCCCGGCTCGGTCTCGAGGCCCTGCTCCACCACGGCGGCCAGATCACGGCTGACGTCACCGAAGTTGTGCGTCACCTGGAGGCCGAGCCACAGCTCGCCGTCGGGGCGGACGAGACCGGCGGACGCGCCGGGCAGCAAGGTGCACACCCGTACGGTCGTGCTCTCCGCGACGTCGGGCCGCAGGGCGACCGTCGCCGTGGCGGACGGCACGAACTCGCGCAGCGCGACCCAGTCACACTCTCCCGGAAGCCCTTCGAAGGTCCTGGCGCGGAACGGAACCCGCTCGGCCTTCTCCGGCTTGACGCGGCGGCGCGATCGCTTGCCCATGGCGGCTTCTCCTGAGTGTCGGTGGGGTACGGCGTACGGCGTCGGGGTCCGGCGCGGCTCACTGGCCGCCGGTCGGCCCCTGCGGCGGGTACGGCGGCTGCTGGGGACCCTTCCCCGGCTGACCTGGCTGTCCGTACGGCGGCTGCTGCGGCTGACCGTACGGCGGTCGCTGGGGCTGGCCACCCGGCTGGCCGTACGGGGGCTGCTGGTGCTGACCATACGGCGGTCGCGGCGGCTGGCCGTACGGCGCCTGCTGCGGCTGACCACCACCCGGCTGCCCGCCCGGCTGCCCGTACGGCGGGCGCTGCGGCTGCTCGGCCGGCTGGCCGTAAGGAGACTGCTGCTGCGGTGCCGCGTAGGGCGAGCCTGAGGGACTGTCGCCGGTCGACGCGTCCCGCGACGACAGCAGCGCCAGGATCCCGAGCGCGAGCCCGATCGCCAGCACCGCCATCCCGGCACCCACGAGGAGATATCCGGTGACGGCGTCGTCGACCTCGCTCGCCGACTCCACGCCACTGGTCATCGCACCACCGCCGGCCGCGACGAGCCCACCGATCGCCGCGACGCCGAGTCCGATCCAGCCGAGCAGCGTGCGCCCGCGTCCGGCGGCGAGAGCCACGATCCACAGGAGCACCGCGAGCACCACGACGAGCACGGTCGCGGAGACGAGCAACGCGTTGAGCGAGTCGCTGTCCTCGGCGACGCTGCGGCTGACCGAGGACGGGTCGTCGGAGAGGTCGGCAAAGATGCCGCGGCGGGCGGTCAGCGCGAACGCGGCGTAACCGAGGGCGACGAGCGTCCCGAGGCCGAGGGCGACGACGGCGACCATGCCCCAAGGGGACGACTTCTCGACGTCACGGCCGCGGGCCGTCGGCGGGGCGTGCGGCGCGGACCACGACTGCCCCTGCGGGGCACCCGGCTGGGACGACCCGGGCTGGCCACCCCAGGACGAGCCCGAGGATTGACCGGGGCCGGAGCCGTACGGCCGTCCGTAGGGGTCCTGCGGGCCTTGCGACATGGCTCTCCTCCTCGCGCACGGGCGAGCACGCACGCGCCCGGCGGGCTCAGCCTAGCCAACCCAGCGGTCGCCGCGAGAGCACCGCCTTCACCGAGGGCGCGACTCGTGGAGCGTGTGGAGGCGGCTGAGAGGATGGAGGCATGGACGAGAACACCATCCCGACCGTGGACGTCGCCGGCGTGCCCGATCCCCTTCCCGCAGGGCTGGTCGTCGTCGACGTCCGCGAGGACGACGAGTGGGCCAGCGGGCACGTCGACGGTGCGCTCCACATCCCGCTCAGTGATCTCGCTGCCCGGATCGACGAGGTGCCCGCGGAGGGTCAGGTGCTGGTCTACTGCCGTTCGGGCGGACGGTCGGCTCGCGCGACCGCCTTCCTCCAGCAGCGCGGTGTCGACGCCGTGAACCTCGCCGGGGGCGTCATCGCCTGGCACCAGGCGGGCCGACGGCTCGTCTGAGCGCTACCGCAGGAGCTTCGACATCCGCCGGTCCGCCAGCGGCTTGCCGCCGGTCTGACAGGTGGGGCAGTACTGCAGGGACGAGTCGGCGAATGACACCTCGCGGATCGTGTCGCCGCAGACCTCGCACGTCTCGCCGGTACGGCCGTGGACCCGCAGTCCTGACTTCTTCTCCTTCTTGAGCTCCGACGCCGCCAGCCCGTCCGCGCGCGCGATCGCCTCGCGGAGCGTGGTGCCGATCGCGGCGTACAACGTCGTCAGGTCCTCCTCGGACGCCACGATCGCGCTCGCCGACCTGAAGGGCGACATCTTGGCGACGTGGAGGATCTCGTCGGAGTAGGCGTTGCCGATCCCGGCGATCTGCCCCTGGTCGCGCAGCACGCCCTTGATCTGGGAGCGGCCGGCGGACTCGAGGATCTGGCGGAAGACGTCGATCGTGAACGTGCCGTCGAGCGGGTCCGGCCCGAGTCGGGCGACGCCGGGGACCTCGGCGGGGTCGCGGACGAGATAGACCGCGAGTCCCTTCTTGGTCCCCGCCTCGGTGAGATCGAACCCCGACCCGTCGTCGAGCACGATGCGGAACGCCAACGGGTTCTTGCCGCCACCGGGTCGCGGCGGGGTCGTGGGCTGCTCGTCCTTCCAGCGCAACCAGCCGGCACGGGCGAGGTGGATGATCAGGTGCAGTCCGCCGACGGAGATGTCGAG
>NZ_JARBCJ010000071.1:0-14822 GCF_028803055.1 Mumia sp. | reverse complement strand
CGGCCGCGCGGCCAGAGATCGCGCGAGCCCGCTCCTCGCTCGTCCGCAGGGCCAGCCGCGCGTCGGTCTCCGCGGCGCGGCTCGCCCGAGCCGCCTCGGCGAGCTCTTCCCTCGCGCTGTTGTCCGGCTCGTCCTCGGGCGCCTCCTCGGCGTCCGCGAGGCGCTGCTCGAGCTCGACGAGACCGGAGGCCGCGTCGTCGCGCGCCTTCTGCGCCGTCGTGATCGCGGCCGCGACGCGGGTCGCCTCGTCCTTGGCCGCCTTGACGGTCGACCCGAGCTGGGCGAGCTTCTCGGTCAGGGCGTTCGACTTCGCCTCCGACTCGCGGCGCTTCGCGACCGCGACGTCGAGGCGCTGCTTGGCCTCGTCGCGCTGCACCGTCAGGTCGGCGACCTCCACGTCCAGCTCGTCGCGACGGGCAGCGACCTCGCGGAGGCTCTCACCGGCGTGGTCGACCGCGGCCTGGACCTCGATGAGGCTCGGGACGTCCTGCGAACCCCCGGCCACGTAGTGGCCACCGACCA
Source organism: Mumia sp. (assembly GCF_028803055.1). Classification (NCBI taxonomy): domain Bacteria; kingdom Bacillati; phylum Actinomycetota; class Actinomycetes; order Propionibacteriales; family Nocardioidaceae; genus Mumia; species Mumia sp. The sequence continues at coordinate 14,300 of NZ_JARBCJ010000071.1, read as the reverse complement.
GGTCGCCGTCGCGCGTCACCGCGACGACCGCCGGCATCCGCTCGACCAGGGCGCGCGCCGCCTCGACGTCATCGACGACCGCGACACGGTCGAGCAGGCGACCGAGCGCCGCGTGCACCCCGGCCGGAGCCTCCACGACGTCGAGGGCGTACGAGGCACCAGAGGGCAGCGACGGCCACGACGTCCGGTCGCCGGCCTCGGCCGATCCGAGGACGAGTCCGGCGCGGCCGTCTGCGCCCTCCTTCAACGACGCGACGGCGCTGAGCGCGGTCTCCAGCGTGTCGACGGCGACGGCATCGGCGGCCGGGCCCAGGGCTGCGGCCACGGCCGTCTCGTACCCCTCCCGCACCGTCATGACCGCGGCGACCGAGCCCAGGACACCGCCGAGCCGGTCGGAGGCGCCGAGCACGGCACCGGCACCGTCCTTGCGCGCGAGACCCATCTCGAGGGCCTCCTTGCGTGCCTCGAGAGCTGCACGCTCGCGATCGGCGGAGTGGACCGCGTCCTTGGTCTTGGCAAGCCGCTCGGTCGCGTCGGCGAGCGCGGCCTCGGCGGCCTCGATCTCCGCGGCCAGGCCGGTCTCACCCGACCCGAGACCCGCCACCTGCGTCTCGGCGACCGTGAACTCGTGCTGAGCGCGCTGGGCGCGCTGCTCGGCGAGCAGGCGGTTCTCCTCGAGCCGACCAATCTCCTCTTCCGCGGCGAGGACCCTCGTGCGGAGCGTGTTGACCTGACCGGTGAGACGCGCGAGCCCTTCACGCCGGTCGGAGGCGGCTCGGACGAGGTCGGCGATGCGGCGGTCCTCGACCTGGAAGGCCTGCTCTGCCTCCTTGCGGGCGGCGATCGCGTCCTGGAGCCCCTTCTCGGCGGCGGCGACCTCCTCGGCGATCGCCTTCTCCTGGGCCTCGAACCGACCGGCCTCGTCCTCGAGCTCCTCGGGGTCGCGACCCCGTCGCTCGTCAGGAGGGAGCGCGGCGGCGTTGCGGACCCGCTCGGCGGCGAGACCGGCCGTGCCCTGGACGCGCTCGCGCATGCTGGTGAGGCCGTACCAGGTGTCCTGCGCCTCCTGCAGCCGCGGCGCGTCGGCACGCAGCGCGTCCTCGAGCGCCGCCTCCTCGTCGCGCATCTGATGGACGGCTCCCTCGACGGCGGCACGCCGGTGCTTGAGCGCCTCCTCGTCGGCGAGCTCCGAGCGCAGGACCTCGCGGGCACGGACGACGTCGTCGGCGAGCAGCCGCGCTCGGGCGTCGCGGACGTCGGCCTGGACGACCGCAGCCCTGCGGGCCACCTCCGCCTGGCGGCCCAGCGGCTTGAGCTGGCGACGGATCTCGGCGAGGAGGTCCTGGAGACGAGTCAGGTTGCCGTCGGTCGCGTCGAGCTTGCGGAGCGCCTTCTCCTTGCGCTTGCGGTGCTTGAGAACACCGGCCGCCTCCTCGATGAAGCCTCGGCGTTCCTCCGGCGACGCCCGGAGGACGGAGTCGAGCTGGCCCTGGCCGACGATCACGTGCATCTCACGACCGATGCCGGAGTCGCTGAGCAGCTCCTGCACGTCGAGGAGCCGGCAGTGGTTGCCGTTGATCGCGTACTCGGAGCCGCCGTTGCGGAACATCGTGCGCGAGATCGTCACCTCGGCGTACTCGATCGGGAGCGCACCGTCGGCGTTGTCGATCGTGAGGACGACCTCCGCGCGCCCGAGCGGCGCCCGACCCGCGGTCCCGGCGAAGATGACGTCCTCCATCTTGCCGCCGCGCAGCGACTTGGCCCCCTGCTCGCCCATGACCCAGGCGAGGGCGTCGACGACGTTGGACTTGCCGGAGCCGTTGGGTCCGACGACACAGGTGATGCCGGGCTCGAGCTGGAGGTGGGTGGCAGACGCGAAGGACTTGAACCCACGCAGCGTCAGGCTCTTGAGATGCAAGCCATGCTCCTTCACGCGTACGACAGGGACTGCGGGCAGCGGGGAAGGATGCCGCTCTCAGGGTAGGCGACCGACACCGGTCGCCCGTCGCGCCACGCCCGGGGCAGCGCCACGCCCCCGTCGGACCCAGAGGGGACCCGACGGGTCAGGAGCCGGCGGTCTCCAGCAGGTCGGCAGTCGACAGACGCACCTGGTCGAGGTCGGTCGAGGCGCTCAGCTCGTCGTTCTCGTGCTTGAGCCGGACCACCTCCGCCTCGAGATCGGCGATGCGTCGGCGAAGCTGGGTTTCGCGGACCTGCTGGTGGACGCTCGGCGTCGCCACGTAGCCGAGGAGAGCCTTGGCCATCGGATTCCTTCTCATCGGGACTGATGGGCGGGGCGACGCCGCATCCGGAAGGTCGAGCCGGCCTGTCGAGTGACCCTTGACCGGCGAGCCGTCGTGGGACGGACGACGCCGTCTCCTAGTGTCCCACCCGGGTCCCATTCGGGTCAATCCGGCTCCGCCGTCCACCGCTCGGACCTGGGGCGCTTGACCGGCGGCGGCCCCGTCCGATGGACTGACCGGGTGAGCGAGGGATGATCGCCGACGCCTCCGTACGCCGAGCCGCGCACCGGACCGTCCTCGGCGCGTTCGAGGGGACCTCGGTGCCCGGATGGTTGGCCGGCCTGGCCGACGACGGGCTCGGCGGGATCTGCCTCTACGGCAACAACCTCGCCGCCGACCCCCTCGAGGTCGCGAGCCTCGGCCGGGCGCTGGCCGCCGCGTGTCCCTCGCTGGTGCTGGCCCTCGACGAAGAGGGCGGTGACGTCACCCGGTTGCACTACGCCGACAGCAGCCCGTACCCGGGCAACGCCGTGCTCGGTCGCGCCGACGACCTGAGGACCACCGGCGCCGTCGCTCGCGCGATCGGCGCGGAGCTCAAGGCGGCCGGGATCTCGCTCGACCTCGCGCCGGACGCCGACGTCAACTCCAACCCGCGCAACCCGGTGATCGGGACCCGCAGCTTCGGCGCCGATCCCGCCCTCGTCGCCCGCCACACCGCGGCGTGGGTGCGTGGGCTCCAGAGCCAGGGTGTCGCCGCGTGCGTGAAGCACTTCCCGGGCCACGGCGACACCTCCACCGACTCCCACCTGGCGCTCCCCCGTGTCGACGCGGACCTCTCCACTCTCCTGAGGCGCGAGCTCGTCCCCTTCGTGGCGGCGAGCGCGGCCGGCGCCGCGACGATCATGACCTCTCACATCGTGCTGCCCGCGCTCGACCCCGAGCGTCCGGCGACGCTGAGCCCGAGGATCCTCACCGGGCTCCTCCGCGGCGAGCTCGGGTTCAGCGGCGTCATCATCACCGATGCCCTCGACATGGCGGGCGCGAGCGCCATGATCGGTGTCCCGGCGGCCGCCGTGGCGTCCCTCGCCGCGGGGGCCGACCTGCTGTGCATCGGGCCCTCGCTGCGTGGACGCGGGCGGGACGAGGTGCGCGACGTCGTCGACGCCGTCGTCGCCGCCGTCGGGGACGGGACGCTTCCCGTCGAGCGGTTGTACGACGCCGCCGCGCGGGTGGACGCGCTGAGCGCCGCTTATGCGACAGGCGCGAGGCCGGCCGACCCGACGCTGGTCGAGACCGGGCGAGCCGCCGGGCGGCGCGCCGCCGTGGCGGTCGTCGGCGAGGTGGGGACCGTCGGCGACGGGCCACCCCTCGTCGTCCGCCTCGAGACCGGCGCCAACATGGCCGTCGGGGACGCGGCGTGGGGAGATCTCGGCGTCACCGGCGCCTCCGTCGTCTCGGTCGTCGACGGCCACCCCTCGGCGACCGACCTGCGGGGACACGACGGTCCGCTCGTGGTCGTCGCCCGCGCTGCCGCCTCTCATGCCGACAGCTGGGCGTGGCTCCGTACTCTCGTCGACGCGCGCCCCGACGCCGTCGTGGTGGAGCTGGGCTGGCCCGCGCCCGAGATCGACGCCCTCCCCCGCGTCGTACGAGGGTGGGGGGGCTCTCTGCCCCCGTCCCGGGCCGTCGGCGAGGCGATCGACCGCGCACGGCGGGCGACGGCACCCGCACCCGCACCCGCACCCGACGGTCCCCACCGAGAGGAACGATGATCGCCACCACCATCGGGTTGGACATCGGCGGGACCAAGGTCCACGGCATCGCCGCCGACCAAGCCCGTCCCGACGAGGTGCTGGCGGAGGCCCGCCTCCCCACGGCACCGGGCCCGGCCGGGGTCGTCGCCACCGCGCTGGAGGTGGTCAGGCGGCTGGTCGAGAGGCTGCCGAGCGGGACGACGCTCGTCGCGGCGGGCGTCGGGATCCCCGGTGCGGTCGACGCGGCCGGTGTGCTGACCAACGCCGTCAACCTCGACGTCCACCACCCGCTCGATCTCCGGGGCGTGCTCAGCCAGGCCCTGTCGATCCCGGTGACCGTCAACAACGACGTGAACGCGGCAGCGTCCGGCGCCGCCACCTGGCTCCGCTCGCGCGGCGAGCCCCAGGACCTCGCGCTGCTGTCTGTCGGGACCGGCCTCGCCGCGGGCCTCGTCCTCGGCGGGCGGCTCCGGCACGGCGCGTCGGGGCTCGCGGGTGAGGTCGGGCACCTCACCGTCGTCGAGGACGGGCCCCTCTGCACGTGCGGGCAGCGTGGGTGCCTCGAGCTCTACGCCTCGGGTCGCGGACTCGCACGCCAGTGGCCGTACGACGGTCCCTCCCCCCAGCCGGTCGCGATGTTCGACGCCGCCGACGCCGGGGACGAGCGGGCGATCGCCGTCCGTGAGTCGTTCGTGGGTCGGCTCGTGGAAGCGGTCCGCATCGTGACCCTTGCGGTGGACCCGGCACGCGTGGTGCTGACGGGTGGCGTGATGCGGCTCGGCGACCGCGTGACCAAACCGTTGTTCGCGCGGATGGACGCCGACGCGACCGCCTCGGCGTTCGTGTCGAGCATGCGGCTGCGGGAGCGGACGCTCGCGCTGCCCGTCGACTATCCGGCCGCCGCGCTCGGGGCCGCCGCCCTCGGGTCAGCCGCCCTCGCGAGCGAGGGCCGGCGTGCGGGCGGGACGCCGTGACGCCGGCGCCCCGCCCGTCGCTCAGCCGAGACGCAGGCCGGTCGCCTTCGAGAAGACGTGGACGCGCTCAGGGTCGACCGTGAGGTGGACGACGTCGCCGATGGCCGGCGGCGTACGCCAGTTGACCCGGGAGACGAGGAGCTGGTCCTTGTCATCGTGCTTGGTGTGGCCGTAGGCGAACGCGTCCGAGCCGAGCTCCTCGACGACGTCGACGACGGTCGCGATCCCCTGCTCACCGAGCGCCATGTCCTCCGGGCGGACGCCCAGCGTGACCGTGGCGGCGTCGGCGTGCGCGAGCACCTCGCGCGTCACCGGCACGACGGTGTCGCCGACCTTGACTCCTCCCTCGGTGACCTCCACCTCGAAGAGGTTCATCGCCGGAGAGCCGAGGAAGCCCGCGACGAAGACGTTGTTGGGCGCGTCGTACGTCGCACGGGGGGTGTCGATCTGCTGGAGGACACCGTCCTTCATGACCGCGACCCGGTCGCCGAGCGTCATCGCCTCGACCTGGTCGTGCGTCACGTAGACCGTGGTGGTGCCGAGACGGCGCTGCAGCTGCGCGATCTGTGCGCGGGTCTGGACGCGCAGCTTGGCGTCGAGGTTCGACAGCGGCTCGTCCATGAGGAACACCTGCGGCGACCGTACGATCGCGCGGCCCATGGCGACGCGCTGGCGCTGGCCGCCCGAGAGCGCCTTCGGCTTGCGGTCGAGGTACTCGGTCAGTCCCAGCATGTCAGCAGCCTCGGCGACACGTGACTTGATCTCGCTCTTGGACTTGCCGGCGATCTTGAGCGCGAAGCCCATGTTCTCGGCGACCGACATGTGCGGATAGAGCGCGTAGTTCTGGAAGACCATCGCGATGTCGCGGGACTTGGGCGGGAGGTCGGTGACCTCGCGGGTCCCGATGAGGATCCGGCCGGCGTCGACGTCCTCCAGTCCCGCGAGCATCCGCAGGGAGGTGGACTTGCCGCAGCCTGAGGGCCCGACGAGGACGAGGAGCTCGCCGTCGTTGACCTCGAGCTCGAGCTTGTCGACGGCGGGCCGCTCCTGGCCCGGGAAGACGCGCGTCGCCTTCTCGAAGGTGACAGATGCCATGACTGATACATCCCTTCAGCGGCAGGAACGTGCCGCACGATCCGAGTGAAGTGGAGACGACCCGGGACGGGCCTGCGGCTCATTGTTGCCCAGGACGACTTATCCGTCTACGGGTTGCGGTGATCCGAGGTCCGCGACGCCGGACCGGCGGGGTTCCGCCGACGGCCCCCGATAGGGTCGGAGCGTGGATCCGCTCTTCGCACCACCCGCCGAGACGTGGCACCCCGTCTCGGTCAAGCTGCGCACGCTGCACCGCCTCGTCCTGGTGCTGTGGACGGTGGTTCCCGCGGTCGTGGTCTGTGTCGCCCTCGCGCTCCTGCTCCAGTGGTGGTGGCCGGTCGCCGCCGTGGCGGGCGTCGCGGTCGCCGTTCTCGTCTGGGGCTGGTTCTGGGCGGCCCGCAACCAGGCGGCGTGGGGCTTCGCCGAGAACGCCGAGGACCTGTGGATCCGCCACGGAGTCGCGTGGCGCAAGATCGTCGCGGTCCCGTACGGCCGTGTCCAGTACGTCGACGTCACGGCCGGTCCGTTGGAGCGTTCGCTCGGGATCGCCAAGGTCTCGCTGCACACCGCGAGCTCCCACACCTCGGCCGTGATCCCCGGGATCCCCTCCGACGAGGCCGCCCGACTCCGCGACCGGCTGACCGAGCTCCGGAAGACCCGTGGCTCCGGGATCTGAGCACCCGGCGCTCCCCCCGCAGGAGGCGCTTCCCGCGGTCGGACAGCGGACGCACCCGGCGAGCGCGCTGGTGCGGGTGTGGCTGTGGGTCGCGGCCGGTCTCGTCGGATTCGGACGCGACGTCCTCGAGGGCGGGCCGGAGCGCAGCCTGCTGTCGGCACTGTGGATCGGGCTCGCCATCGTGGCCGCCGCCGCGGTCCTCGGGATCGCGTTCGGCTACCTGTCGTGGCGGTTCACGCGCTACTTCATCGACGGGCGCGAGGTCCGGGTGGAGAGCGGCGTCCTCACACGACGCTCGCGGCGCGCGCCGTACGAGCGGATCCAGTCCGTCGACGTGGCCGAGCCGTTCGCCGCCCGGATCTTCGGGCTGTGCGAGCTCAGGATCGAGCTGGCGGGTGGCGACGACTCACGTGTCTCGCTCCAGTACCTCCGGCGCGGCGAGGCCGACCGGCTGCGCGCGATGCTCCTGCAACGGGCGTACGAGGCAGGCTCGCAGGCCCTGCGGGAAACCGCGGCGGTCCCCGCGCCGGCCGCGCCCGGTGTCGCAGGCTCGGACGGGGCCGGCACTGCCCCGCCGGGTCCGCCACCGGTGCCATCTCTCGATCTCTCCCCGCCGATCCTCGTCGTACCCCCGACCCGACTCGTGGTGGCGACCGTCCTGTCAGCGGAGTTCCTGACCCCCGCGGTGTTCTTGACGGCACTCGTGGTCGGCGGAGTCGTGTTCCCCGGCCTGATCGTCTTCGGTGTGGTCCCCCTGCTGCTGTGGGCGGGCCAGGTGATCATGTCGCGCGTGATCGCTCAGTGGGGCTTCACGCTGCGGCGCGCTCCCACCGGGCTCCATGTCACGCGCGGGTTGCTCTCGCGGATCTCGCAGACAATCCCGTACGACCGGGTGCAGGCGGTCGTCTCCCGCCAGGCGGCGCTGTGGCGGCCGCTGCACCTCCACCGCGCCGAGGTCACCGTCGCCGGCGCCTCGCGCGACTCCGACGACTCGGGGAGCGCGACCCTCGTCCCGGCGGCGACGCCGGAGGAGGTGCGGCGTGTCCTTGCCGAGCTGTTCGCCGACGTCGATCCGTCGGCGGTGCCGAAGGTGCGGGCGCCGCGTCGGTCGTGGCTGCTCGCGCCCGTGGGCTGGCGATTCCGTGCGGCGGGGTCGGACGGGCACGCCTTCGTCGCCGAGCAGGGGTGGGTGACCCACCGGACCGACGTCGTCCCGCACGCGAAGACGCAGTCCGTGACCCTCTCGCAGGGGCCGCTGCAGCGTCTGCGGGGTGTCGCGGACGTCGCCGTCCACACGCCCGACGGGCCCGTCGCGGCACGCGGCCGCTCCCTCGATGCGGCTGATGCGCGTGCCCTCGCGACCACTCAGCTGGTTCTCGCACGTCGGGCCCGCGAGGCCCTCGGCGAAGCCTGACGCGCCGTCGCTCAGCCGCCCGTCCGCGTTTCGTGGGGTTTTGGGGGGGTGTGTCGTGGCCCCCGCCCCCCCCAAACACGCTTCACCGCGCGACGCGGGGTCACCCGAACCAGCGGAGCCACATCGCATTGAGGTGGGGGCGCGGCCCGTCGTACCCGCGGTCGCGCAAAGCGCCGTACACCCTCCAGACGACGCGCTCCATCGTGGGCAGGTCGTCGGCGAGCACGACGATGACGGTCCAGCCGAGGCGTTCCAGCCGCTCGCGCCGGGTCCGGTCGTACGCGCGTTGCTCCGGCGAGCGTTCGTGCCACACACCGTCGTACTCGACGACGACGTGCCACCGCGCGTACACCAGATCGCAGCGTGCGACGAAACCACCGGCACCGTCGGTGATGTCGCGGTTGCACTCCGGCTCGGGCAGACGGGCGAAGACGAGGGCGAGGCGGACGAGGCTCTCCATCGGCGACTCGACTCGCTCCCGGACCAGCGTGAAAGCGCGCCGGGCACGGACCACGCCGTGGAGGTGACAGCCGTCGAGGTACGACCGGAGGCCGGCGAGCGTGGTGTGGCCGGCGTGGAGCAGGTGGTCCGCGGCCTGGACCAGCTCGACGAGCGACAGCACGGTCGCGCAGTCGACGTAGGTCCGATCCGGTCCCGTGCACGCGATGCGGTCACGGACGTACGCGTGCAGGCGCCCGCGACGCCGGTGCAGACGGATCTCGTCGCGGACCACGACACGGGTGGTGTTCGTCGAGAAGTGCAACGGAAGGGGCGACCGGAGCGCCAGGCCCCACAGCCGGAGTGCGGTGAGGTGGCTCGCGAGCGCGTCCTCGGGCATCACCAGGAGGCCTGCTCGCACCCACAGCACCCACGTCATGGCCAGGTCGGCGCGCACGTGCACCCCACGGAAGAGCGCTCGGAACCGACGGCCACGCAGGCCGCGCGCGGACAGTCCGTGGCGCGCTGCCTCCGTGCTCGTGAATGGACGGTCGTACAAGGGGGCGGGTATGGGCTTCACCCGGTCACGGTGGTTCCCGTCGGCCACCTTGGGGCGCAGGCCGAGCCCACCTGTGGACGCCGTCCGCGTTTCGTCGACTTGTGGACGGTCTGCGGCGCAGAAAGCGACCGGAAGTCGACAAAACGGGGACGGGGTCCGCGCTCAGCCGCCGGAGGTTGCGTCCTCGGCGGCGGCGTCGATGTGGGTGACCTCGCGCGAGGTCAGCCAGCCGTCGGGCAGGGCGACCCGCTTCGGGCTCCCCTGCCGCCCGCGCGGCTTGCCGAGCTCGGCGACCGGGTACGGCTCGTCGTGGTCGAGGTCGGCGAGCAGCGCGTCGAGGGCTCCCAGCGAGCTGATCGTCGCGAGCGCGTGGCGCATCTCGCCCCCAGCCCGGAAGCCCTTGAGGTACCACGCGATGTGCTTGCGGAACTCGATGCACCCGCGCTCCTCGCCCATGTCGGCCGAGAGCAGCTCGGCGTGCCGCCGCATCCACCCCGCGACCTCTCCGAGCGACGGCATGGCCGTGTCCTGCTCGCCGGCGAACGCCGCCGCGAGATCGCGGAACAGCCACGGGCGCCCGAGGCAGCCACGCCCCACCACGACGCCGTCGGCGCCGGTCTGCTCCACCATCGCGAGCGCGTCGGAGGCCTCCCAGATGTCACCGTTGCCGAGCACCGGGATGTCGACGGCCTGCTTGAGCGTGGCGATCGACTCCCAGTCGGCACGGCCGGAGTAGTGCTGGGCCGCCGTACGGCCGTGCAGCGCGATCGCGGCGCACCCGGCCTCCTGGGCGATGCGTCCGGCGTCGAGGTAGGTCAGGTGGTCCTCGTCGATGCCCTTGCGGGTCTTCATCGTCACCGGCACGCCGTACGGTCGCGCGGCACGGACGGCCGCGGTCAGGATCTCGCCGAGCAAGGTCGACTTCCACGGCAGAGCGGCACCGCCACCCTTGCGGGTCACCTTGGGGACAGGACAGCCGAAGTTGAGGTCGACGTGCGCGACGCCGTACTCGTCGCAGAGGATCTGCACCGCGCGGCCGATATAGACGGGGTCGATGCCGTACAGCTGGACCGAGCGCACCGACTCCGCCGCGGCGAAGCTCAGCATCCGCAGGCTGATCGGGTCGCGCTCGACGATCCCGCGCGAGGTGATCATCTCGCAGACGTAGAGACCCGCGCCCTGCTCCGCGCACAGCTGCCGGAAGGCGGCGTTGGTGACGCCGGCCATCGGGGCGAGCACGACCGGTGTCGCGACCTCGAGGTCGCCGAGGCGCAGCGACGGGCGTACGGGAGCGGTCGTGGGCATGACGTCCATTCTCCCAGGCGCGGTCAACCGACCCGAGCGGCCAGGCACCGCCGGGGCGTCGTGGGCGTCCTCAGGACGCGTAGGTCTCCAGGAAGCGCGCGATCCGGCCGACGGCGTCCTCGAGGTCCTCGAGCCGAGGCAGCGTGACGATCCGGAAGTGGTCCGGCGTCGGCCAGTTGAACCCGGTCCCCTGGACCACGAGCAGCTTCTGCTCCCGGAGCAGCTCGTAGGCGAACTTCTCGTCGTCGGCGATCGGGTACATCTGCGGGTCCAGCCGCGGGAACATGTAGAGCGCACCCCTCGGCTTGACACAGCTGACGCCGGGGATCGCGGTGAGCAGCTCGTACGCCCGGTTGCGCTGCTCGAGGAGCCGTCCGCCCGGCAGCAGCAGCGCGTTGATCGACTGCCGACCCCCGAGCGCGGTCGCGATCGCGTACTGGGACGGCACGTTGGGGCACAGCCGCATGTTGGCCAGCATGTTGAGGCCCTCGATGTAGCTGCGCGCATGGTGCTTCGGGCCGGTGATCATCATCCAGCCGCTGCGGAAGCCGGCGACGCGGTACGCCTTGGAGAGGCCGTTGAAGGTGACGCAGACGATGTCGTCGGCCACCGACGCCATCAAGGTGTGCTCGGCGTCGTCGTACAGGATCTTGTCGTAGATCTCGTCGGCGTAGACGATCAGCTCGTTCTCGCGCGCCACCTGCGCGATCTCCTCCAGCACCTGCGGTGCATAGACGGCACCGGTCGGGTTGTTGGGGTTGATCACCACGACGGCTTTGGTGCGGTCGGTGACCTTGGAGCGCAGGTCGTCGAGGTCTGGGTTCCAGTCCGAGGCCTCGTCGCACCGGTAGTGCACCGCGGTCCCGCCGGCGAGGCTGACCGCGGCGGTCCACAGCGGATAGTCCGGCATCGGCACGAGCACCTCGTCGCCGTCGTCGAGCAACGCCTGCATCGCCATCACGATGAGCTCGGACACGCCGTTGCCGATGTAGACGTCCTCGACGTCGACGTCGCAGACGCGCTCCTCGTAGTGCTGCACGATCGCCCGGCGCGCGGGCATCAGGCCCTTGGAGTCGCTGTATCCCTGGGCCTGGTGCAGGTTGGCGATGATGTCGACGAGGATCTCGTCGGGTGCCTCGAACCCGAACGGCGCGGGGTTGCCGATGTTGAGCTTGAGGATGCGGTGGCCCTCGTCCTCGAGGCGCCTGGCCTCCTCGAGAACCGGTCCTCTGATGTCGTAGAGGACGTCGGCCAGCTTCGTGGACTGCATCACCTCGCGCATGGGCCAAGCATGCCAGCGTGCCTCAGCCGACGGGCCAGGAGACCGGGCTGGCGAGATCGGACGTCCGTACCTGCACCGACTGCAGCGTCGCACCCTTCGGTACGAGCAGCACGAAGCAGCCCTTCCACGTCGCGCCCGGCTCGAAGGCCTTCGGCAGCGCACCACCCGCACAACGCTTGTACGGCTCGCCCCTGAACGTCGTCGGGGGGAAGTAGGCCGGTGTCGAGTCGAACCCGTACACGGGGACCGCGGCGCCACCGAGCGGGTCAGGACCGTCGTTGCGCACCTGGACACCGACGTAGTACGGGGTGGAGGTCGCCGACACCGGGTCGAGCACGTATCCCGCGAGGTCGGCGATCTTCCCCGGCTTCACCGACGAGACGGTCACCGTGATCGCGCTCGCCGCCTCGCCGACGGGATAGCCGACCGTGGCGGGCTTGCCCAGCGCGACCTCCGCCCCGGCCTCGGTCAGCTCCACTCCGTCGGGGAGCTCCACCGCGGACGACGGCTCCGGCGTGGCGGCGGCCGCCCCCGCGGCGTCGCCGCCGCTGCACCCTGCGAGGACCAGCCCCACGGCGACGGCCAGGGCGACCAGGCCGCCGCCCCGGGCCGTACGTCGTGTCATGCGCCGATCAGCCGCGCCGCGAGGTACGCCGGGACCTGGTCGAGCGCGACGCGCTCCTGCGTCATCGTGTCGCGCTCGCGGATGGTCACCGCGTTGTCGTCCAGGGTGTCGAAGTCGACGGTGATGCAGAACGGCGTGCCGATCTCGTCCTGGCGGCGGTAGCGGCGGCCGATCGCGCCGGCGTCGTCGAACTCGACGTTCCAGCTCTGTCGCAGCTCCGCGGCGAGATCGCGGGCGGCGGGGCTCAGCCGCTCGTTGCGCGAGAGCGGCAGCACCGCGGCCTTGACCGGCGCGAGGCGCGGGTCGAGCGCGAGCACGGTGCGCTTGTCGACACCGCCCTTGGCGTTGGGCGCCTCGTCCTCGCGGTAGGCGTCGACGAGGAACGCCATCATCGACCGGTTCACGCCCGCTGCGGGCTCGATGACGTACGGCGTCCAGCGCTCACCGAGCTCCTGGTCGAAGTAGGAGAGGTCGTTGCCCGAGTGCTTGGAGTGGGTGCCGAGGTCGAAGTCGGTGCGGTTGGCGACACCCTCGAGCTCGCCCCACTCCGAGCCGGCGAAGCGGAAGCGGTACTCGATGTCGACGGTGCGCTTGGAGTAGTGCGACAGCTTCTCGGCCGGGTGCTCGTAGAGCCGGAGGTTGTCGGCGGCCACCCCCAGGTCGGTGTACCAGCGCATGCGCTCGTCGATCCAGTACTGGTGCCACTCCTCGTCCGTGCCCGGCTTGACGAAGAACTCCATCTCCATCTGCTCGAACTCGCGGGTGCGGAAGATGAAGTTGCCGGGCGTGATCTCGTTGCGGAACGACTTGCCGAGCTGGGCGATGCCGAACGGCGGCTTCTTGCGGGCCGCGGCCATCACGAGCGCGAAGTTGACGAAGATGCCCTGAGCCGTCTCGGGACGCAGGTAGTGCATGCCCTCCTCGGAGTCGACCGGACCCAGGAAGGTCTTGAGCAGACCGGAGAACTGGCGCGGCTCGGTCCACTGACCACGGGTGCCGCAGTGGGGGCACACGACCTCGGCCATCGGCACGTCGTCAGGGTTCTCGATGCCCTTCTTGGCCGCGTACGCCTCCTGGAGGTGATCCTCACGGAACCGCTTGTGGCAGTGCTGGCACTCGATCAGCGGGTCGGTGAAGACGTCGACGTGGCCCGACGCCTCCCAGACCGGGCGCGGCAGGATCACGGACGAGTCGAGGCCGACGACGTCGTCGCGGCGCTGGACCATCGCCCGCCACCACTGGCGCTTGATGTTCTCCTTGAGCTCGACGCCGAGCGGACCGTAGTCCCAGGCGGAGCGCGTGCCTCCGTAGATCTCGCCGCTGGGGAACACGAAGCCCCGGCGCTTGGAGAGGCTGACGACGTTGTCGATCACAGAGGCAGGCACAGGTGTGCTCCGTTTCCGGCTGGGTGTCGGCGGGCATGGGCGGTGCGCCGTGGCGGACCGCGCCCGAGTTGGCCGCTCCAGGCTACTCCCTCGCCGCTGACGGACGAGGGGCGCCTCCGAGCCCTACTCGCGTCCCGCGGAGACCCAGGTGGGGTCCGCGGAGCGGTCGCCGACCACGGCGGACGAGACGTCGTCCAGCATGGCCAGCGAGGCGGCGTCGAGGCGCACGGACACGGCACCGACGTTCTCGTCGACACGCTCGGGCCGGCGCGTCCCCGGGATGGGCACGACGGGGAGGCCGAGGCGTCGCCCGTGCTCGTACAGCCAGGCGAGCGCGACCTGGGCCGGTGTCGCGCCCACCTCGTCGGCGACCCGGCGGACGGTCTGGACCACGACCTGGTTGGCGTCGAGCGCCTCCGCCCCGAACCGAGGGAAGGTGTGCCGCATGTCGCCGTCGGGCAGGACGTCGACGGAGCCCGCGAGGAACCCGCGTCCGAGCGGCGAGTACGGGACGAAGCCGACGCCCAGCTCGATCGCCGCAGGGACGACA
>NZ_JARBCJ010000070.1:0-15268 GCF_028803055.1 Mumia sp. | reverse complement strand
CTTGCCGTGGTTGAGCACGATGATGCGCTCGGAGATGTCCATCACCAGCCCCATGTCGTGCTCGATGAGGACGATGCCGATCCCCAGGTCGCGGATCCGCCGGATGAGGGCGACCAGCTGCTGCTTCTCGTTGTGGTTCAGGCCGGCGGCCGGCTCGTCGAGCAGCAGCAGGCGGGGCTTCGTGGCGAGGGCACGAGCGATCTCCACCCGACGCTGCTCGCCGTACGGGAGCTGGGTCACGTAGAGGTCCTCGTCGCCGGTGAAGCCGACGAAGTCGAGCCACCCACGCGCCTCCTCGAGGCACTGCCGCTCGCTGCGCTTGTAGCGCGGGGTGTGCAGCATGGCGTCGTACCAGCGCTGACGCAGGGCAGCGTGCATCGCGGTCTTGACGTTGTCGAGGACCGACAGCTCCCGGAACAGCCGCAGGTTCTGGAAGGTACGGGCCATCCCCGCCTTCGTGATCGTCGACGGCAGCGACCGTACGATCGAGCGGCCCTTGAACGTGATCGATCCGCTGGTGGGACGGTAGAACCCGGAGATGCAGTTGAAGGCGGACGTCTTGCCCGCCCCGTTCGGACCGATGACCGAGAGGATCTCGCCCGAGCGCACCGACATCGACAGTCCGTCCACGGCCTTCACGCCGCCGAAGGCCAGGTGCAGGTCGGTGACCTCGAGCAGGACCTCTCCGGTCTCCGTGGTGGTCGCGGTCATCGGTTCTCTCCTTCCCGGCGCGCGAGCAGGTCGCCGCCGGTGTCCTCGCCCTCGTTCAGCTCAGCCTCGTCGCGCGACTCAGGGGCCGAGTCCTGCTCCACCTCGTCGACGTCCTCGTCGACGTGCTTGTCCTTGGACCACGGGAGGACGGCCGTCGCGGGCCAGATGCCCGTCGGACGGAAGATCATGGTCACGACCAGCAGCACACCGAAGAGCAGGAACCGCCACTCCGCGAACTCCCGCAGGAACTCAGGCGCCAGCGAGACGAACAGCGCGCCGATGATGACGCCGGGCACCGAGCCCATCCCGCCGAGCACGACGGCCATGAGGATCAACGCCGAGTAGAGGAACAAGAAGCTGTTGGGGGAGATCGCGGTGAGGTGCGTCCCCATCAGCTGCCCGGCGAGTCCCGCCCAGACCGCACCGATGATGTAGGCGGTGATCTTGGTGACGTAGGTGTTGATGCCCATCGCCTCGGCGGCGTCCTCGTCGTCGCGGACCGCCTTCCACGCGCGGCCCATCTTGCCGCGGGCGAGTCGCCCGAGTGCTACCACTCCGACGAGGCCGACGATCACGGCGACGAAGTAGTAGAAGACGACCTTGCCGTTGAAGAAGATGCCCGCGATGGTGACGCCGTCGGCGAGGTCCCAGCCGAAGAGCTGCCACGAGGGGATCCCGTGGATGCCGGACGGGCCCCCGGTGATCTCCAGGTTGTTGGCCGTGAGGCGGATGATCTCGCCGAACCCGAGCGTGACGATCGCGAGGTAGTCGCTGCGCAGCCGCAGCGTCGGACCGCCGATGACGATGCCGGCGATGATGCAGGCGACGATGACGCCGGGCACGGCGAAGACCATCGACCAGCCGAAGTGGGTGGTCAGGATGCCCGACGTGTAGGCGCCGACCGCGAAGAACGCGATGTAACCGAGGTCGAGGAGGCCCGCATAGCCGACCACGACGTTGAGACCGAGCGCGAGCATCACGTAGATGAGTGCCGTGGTCATGATCGAGATCGTGTACGGCGACGCGTTGATGAACGGCAGGAGCAGCACGAAGGCGAATGCGGCGATGCCGAGCAGCCGCAGCACGCTGTCGTCGCTGCGCCAACCACGGGAACGCTCGGGACGGGCGCGGGTCGGGGCGGGCGCGGTGATGGAGGCCTGAGTCTTCATCGGGTCACATCCGCTCGACGACGCGGGCACCGAGGATGCCGGTCGGCTTGAACGACAAGAAGATGATCAGACAGGCGAACGAGAACACGTCGCGCCACTCCCCTCCGAGCCAGGCGGTCCCGAAGGACTCGAGCAGACCGAGCGTCAGTCCGCCGAGCATCGCGCCGTACAGGTTCCCGATGCCGCCGATCACCGCGGCCGTGAATGCCTTGATGCCGATCACGAACCCCATGAGGAAGTCGATCGAGCCGTAGTAGGCGCCGGCCATGACGCCTGCGGCGCCGGCCAGTGCCGAGCCGATGAAGAAGACCCGCGAGATGACGCGGTTGACGTTGATGCCCATCAGGGTCGAGGCCGCGGGGTCCAGGGCGATGGCGCGCATCGCGCGGCCCTCCCGCGTGCGGTTCACGTAGAACGCGAGCACGACCATCAGGAGTGCGGCGAGGGCCATCAGCACCAGCTGTGCGGTGGAGATGCGAGCGCCGATGAACTCGACGCTGCCTCCGCTGACCCGCACGGGGTACGCCTTGGGGGACGGGCCGAAGATCTGGCGGACCGCGTACTCGAGGGTGAAGGACATGCCCACCGCGGTGATGAGGACCGCCAACCGTGGTGACGATCTCAACGGTCTGTACGCCACGCGCTCGACCGTCACCCCGAGCAGTCCGGTGAAGATCATCGCGACCAGCACGAGCAGGACGAGTGTCGGGATGGTGGCCGCTGCGGCGAGGCCACCGAAGGACGTCAGCAGGACGAAGCCGACGAAGGCGCCGATCATGTAGACGTCGCCGTGGGCGAAGTTGAGCAGCTTGATGATCCCGTACACCATGCTGTAGCCGAGCGCGATGAGGGCGTAGAACGACCCGACGAACAGGCCGTTGATGATGATCTGCGACATGAGGCTCCGATCGTGATCCAGCGATACGGGGTCCCGGCCCCACAGGAGCCGGGACCCCTCTCAGACGTCAGCCCTGCAGGTCGTCGTGCAGGACGAACGAGCCGTCGTCGCCGATCGTCACGATCGCGAAGCCGCCCTCGGCGAGGGTGCCTTCCTCGGTGAAGGTGATCGGACCGGAGAAGGCGGGGAACCCGTCGAGGTCGCGCAGCGCGGCGTCGATGTCCTTCATCTCGGTGGAGTCGGCGTTCTTGATCGCCTCGGCCATCACCCGGACCGCGTCGTAGGACTGCGTCGAGTACGGGCCAGGCTCGTCGCCGAACTTCTTCGTGTAGTCGGCGATCCAGTCCTCGGCACCCTCGAGCATGTCGGGCGTCTGGGTGAAGGTCGCGTAGACGTTGTCGGTGTAGTCCTTGCCGGAGATCTCCGCGAAGCTGGCATCGACCGAGCCGTCACCGGCGAGGAACGTGCCCTTGTAGCCGGCGTCCTTGGACTGGCGGTTCAGCAGGCCGCCCTCCTGGTAGTAGCCCGTCCAGTAGACGAAGTCGGCGCCGGACTTCACGAGCTTGTTGGCCTCGGCGGAGTAGTCCTTCTCCTTCGGCGTCATGGTCGCGTCCAGCACGACGTCGAGACCGGCGGACTTGGCCTGCTCGACGAACGAGTCGGCGAGGTCGACGGAGTAGTCGGTCGAGTCGTCGATCACCGCGATCTTGGAGGCACCCTCCTTCTTCGCGAACGCGACGGCGGCGGCGGCCTGCTGGGTGCCGGTGCCGTTGATGAGGAAGACGTTCTCCTGGTCGGCCTCGACGAGCGCGTTGGAGTTGGCCGCCGGGATGACCATCGGCACCTCGGCCTGCAGGAAGATCGGGAGCGTCGGGAGCGTCGCGCCCGAGCAGTAGCCGCCCACCGACGCCACGACTCCCTGGGAGACGAGCTTGTTGGCGGCCGCGACGGCGGTCGTCGCGTCGCACCCGTCGTCCTGGGTCACGAGCTCGATGTCCTTGCCGTCGATGCCGCCGTCGGCGTTGATCTCCTCGACGGCGAGGGCGGCGCCGTTCTTCATGTAGTCGCCGAACGCGCTCTCCGTACCGGAGAAGGGGGCGAGCATGCCGAACTTGATCGTGTCGCCGGACTTCTCGTCGTCGCTTCCACCGACGCCACCGCCGCAACCTGCGACGGCAGTCGCGAGAGCGACGCTGGCGGCCAGATAGCGGGCGCGCCGCCAGACCGACGCGGACCGAGTGCTCTTCATGCGTGTTCCTTCCTCGTCGGCGCGGGTCATCGCCGTGCCTTGATATGTGACATATTACATATCACGTGACGCGGATTACGCGGAAGTAAATAGGGAAAACAGTTGGGTTACAACGTCGCCGACGGCGTGGTGTCCTCCGCCACACCGCTCCACCAGCCGAGGACGTGACCGATGTGGCGTGACATCAGCTCGCTCGCCGCCGCCCCGTCGCCGGCCTCCAGGAAGTCGAGGAGGGCCTCGTGCTCGTCGATCGACGCCCGGAGCTGCTCGCGGGTGATCTTGGCGGCGATGCCCACCGTGCGTGTCTGGTCGCGCAGGTTGCCGACGACCTCGACGAGGATCGGGTTGCCCAGGAGCGCGAGGAGACCGAGGTGAAGCTCCTTGTCGGCCCGGACGTAGGTCGGGAAGTCCCGCGCGTCGGCCGCGTCGCGGACGCGGACGACGAGCGCGTCGAAGGCGGGCCGGTCCGCCGCGGTGAACCGCTCGGCGACGTCGAGCATCGTGGGGCACTCCAGCAGGCGCCTGGTCCGTACGAGGTTGGAGAGCTCGTCACGCCCGACCTCGCGGACGCGGAAGCCCTTGTTGCGCACGGGGACGACGAAACCGCGACGAGCGAGGTTGAGCATCGCCTCGCGCACCGGCGTGGCCGACACCTCGTACTGTGACGCGAGCACAGGGACGGTGAGCAGCTCGTGCGGCTCCACGAGGCCGGTGACGATCGCCGCGGTCAGCGACTCCTCGATCTGCTCGCGCAGGCTGTGACCGGGCTCGATCCGGCGGGACGTCCAGGTCGGCAATGGACCCACTCCTCGATCAGTGATGCGTCACATAGTACCGACCCTTGCACCGTGGGCACCTTGGTCCTCGTATCTCGACGAGAGGTGCCGGATATGGCGAACACCACACCGTTTGGCGACTCGAACAACAATTCGTCCGGCGTTGGACATAGCGAGAGCATCCCACCAGCGACGAGGGGAAAGGGCATGACCATCGCGACCGAACTGCGCACCGAGACCGGCCGTGGCCGCGGCTGGGAGGGCTTCGTCGACGGGCCGTGGCAGACCCGCATCGACGTCCGGGACTTCATCCAGCGCAACTACACGCCGTACGACGGCGACAGTACGTTCCTCGCCGGCCCGACCGAACGGACCAGCGCGCTCTGGCGCCGGGTCAGCAGTCTCTTCCCCGAGGAGCGCGAGAAGGGCGTCTACGACGTCGACTGGCACACTCCGGCCGGCATCACCGCCCACGCGCCCGGCTACATCGACCGGGCGAACGAGCTCATCGTCGGGCTTCAGACCGATGCTCCGCTCAAGCGGGCGATGATGCCCAACGGTGGGTGGCGCATGGTCGAGAACGCCCTCGAGACGTACGGCTACCCGGTCGACCCGATGCTCAAGAAGGTCTTCACCGAGTACCGCAAGACCCACAACCAGGGTGTCTTCGACGCCTACCCGCCCTCGGTGCGCGCGGCCCGTTCGTCGCACGTCATCACCGGCCTCCCGGACGCCTACGGACGAGGCCGCATCATCGGCGACTACCGCCGCGTGGCGCTGTACGGGGTCGACGCCCTCATCGCCGACAAGCGCAACGACCGGGCCCTCCTCGACCGTCAGCCTGCGTCGGAGGACATCATCCGCGCCCGCGAGGAGAACAGCGAGCAGATCCGCGCGCTCCAGGAGCTCGGGCAGATGGCCGCCTCGTACGGGTTCGACATCTCGCAGCCGGCGACGAACGCCCGTGAGGCCGTCCAGTGGACCTACTTCGCCTACCTCGGCGCCGTGAAGGAGCAGAACGGTGCCGCGATGTCGCTCGGTCGCACGGCGACCTTCCTCGACATCTACCTCGAGCGCGACCTGGCCCGTGGCGACCTGACCGAGTCTCAGGCGCAGGAGCTGATCGACGACTTCGTCATCAAGCTGCGCATCGTCCGCTTCCTTCGGACGCCCGAGTACGACGCCCTGTTCAGCGGCGACCCGACCTGGGTGACGGAGTCGCTCGCGGGCATGGGCGACGACGGGCGCCCTCTGGTCACCAAGACGACGTTCCGCTACCTCCAGACCCTCTACAACCTCGGTCCCGCGCCGGAGCCGAACCTCACCGTGCTGTGGAGCGACCGGCTCCCCGAGGGATTCAAGCGCTTCGCCGCGCAGGTCTCGATCGACACGTCGGCCATCCAGTACGAGTCCGACCACCACATCCGTGAGTGGTGGGGTGACGACGCGGCCATCGCGTGCTGTGTGTCCCCGATGCGCGTCGGCAAGCAGATGCAGTTCTTCGGCGCGCGGGTGAACCTCGCCAAGACCTTGCTCTACGCCATCAACGGCGGCCGCGACGAGATCACCGGCAAGCAGGTCGGACCGGCCGCCTCGCCGGTCGACGAGGGACCGCTGGACTACCGCGACGTGATGAAGCGCTTCGACGCCGAGATGGACTGGCTCGCCGGGACGTACGTGGAGGCGCTCAACGTCATCCACTACATGCACGACAAGTACGCCTACGAGCGGCTCGAGATGGCGCTGCACGACACCGACGTGCTGCGGACGATGGCGTGCGGCATCGCAGGGCTGTCGGTGGCCGCGGACTCGTTGTCGGCGATCAAGTACGCACGCGTGGTCCCGGTCTTCGACGAGCGAGGGATCGTCGTGGACTTCGACACCACCGGCGACTTCCCGACCTTCGGCAACGACGACGACCGGGTCGACGCCATCGCGCGCGACCTCGTCGAGCGGTTCATGGAGAAGCTGCGCGCCTACCCGACCTACCGGGACGCGCTTCACACGCAGTCGGTCCTCACCATCACGTCCAACGTCGTCTACGGCAAGGCCACCGGCAACACCCCGGACGGACGCCGCCGGGGCGAGCCGTTCGCGCCGGGCGCCAACCCGATGAACGGGCGTGACACCCACGGGATGCTCGCCAGCGCGCTGTCGGTGGCGAAGCTCGCCTACGACGACGCGCAGGACGGCATCTCGCTGACGAACACCGTGGTGCCGTCGGGACTCGGTCGCACGAAGGAGGAGCAGGTCACGAACCTCGTCGGCCTCCTCGACGCCTACACCGGCTCCGACGGCTACCACATGAACGTCAACGTCCTGAACCGCGAGACCCTCGAGGACGCGATGGAGCACCCGGAGAAGTACCCGCAGCTCACCGTCCGGGTGTCGGGGTACGCAGTGAACTTCGTCCGCCTCACGCGCGAGCAGCAGCTCGACGTGCTGTCGCGCACGTTCCACGGGGCCGTCGCCTGATGACCGCCACCGTTCTCGCCGACCTCCCCGCGGTCGAGCTCGACCGCGAGGAGCGGCTGGCGGCGATGCGCTCCGGCGAGGTGGGGGCGGTCCACTCCTGGGAGCTCGTGACGGCGGTCGACGGGCCTGGGACCCGGATGACGACGTTCCTGACCGGATGCCCGTTGCGCTGCCTCTACTGCCAGAACCCCGACACCTGGAGGATGCGTGACGGCACGGAGGTGCGCGCCGACGACCTGGTCGCCCGCGTCGCGCGCTACCGGCCGGTGTTCGAGGCGACCGGCGGCGGCCTCACGCTGTCGGGCGGTGAGCCGTTGATGCAGCCGCGGTTCGTCGCCCGTGTCCTGCGCGGGGTGAAGCAGCTGGGGGTGCGTACGGCGCTCGACACCTCGGGCTTCCTCGGTGCCGCCGCGACCGACGAGATGCTCGACGACGTCGACCTGGTGCTGCTCGACGTCAAGGCCGGGGACGAGGAGACCTACCGGCGTGCGACCGGCCGCACCCTCCGACCGACGATCGACTTCGGAGACCGCCTGGCAGCGCGGGGAACCGAGGTCTGGGTGCGGTTCGTGCTCGTTCCCGGGCTGACCGACGCTGTCGACAACGTCGAGAACGTGGCGCGGATCGTCGAGCGCTGGCCCAACGTCACCCGCGTCGAGATCCTCCCCTTCCACCAGCTGGGCCGCGGGAAGTGGGAGCGGCTCGACACCCCGTACGCGCTCGCCGACGTCGCGCCGCCCTCACCCGAGCTGGTCGCGCGGGTCCGCCGCCAGTTCGAGGCGCACGGTCTGCCGACGTACGTCGGCTGACCCTCAGTCGTCGCGCTCGCTGCCCTGGTAGAGGCGGTCGCGTCCCGGGCCGCCCCGCAGGACGTCCCTGCCTGGACCACCCTCGAGCGTGTCGTTGCCCGGGCCACCCCACAGGCGGTCGCGCCCACGGTTGCCCTCGATGTCGTCGTTGCCCGACCCGCCGCGGAGACGGTCGTTGCCCACGCCGCCCTGCAGGTCGTCGTTGCCGGAGCCGCCCCAGATGCGGTCGTTGCCGGAGCCGCCCTCGATGTCGTCGCCTCGGGACCCGCCGTACAGGCGGTCGCTGCCGGTGCCGCCCTCGAGGTCGTCCTCGCCGGCGCCGCCGCAGATGACGTCGTTGCCGCCGAGCCCTCGGATGTCGTCCTCGCCGCCGAGCCCGGCGATCACGTCCCGCCCACCGGTGCCGCGGATGTTGTCGTCGCCGGCGGTGCCGACGATCGTGGCCCGGAGACCACCGCAGGTGGCTGCCTGGGCAGCGTCCGCGGAGCCGGCCGTGAGGGCAAGGCCGGCGATCCCGAGCACGGATGCCGCTCCGAGGGCCGCGCTCCGGCGGCGGATGCTGGTGCGAGTCATGGGTCTCTCCTTCGGCAGGGGATCTGGTCGCTGTCCCTCCAGACAACCCCCGATCGGGCCGCTCTGCACGAACGGCTCAGTCAGGCCAGGAGGGAGAGCGCCCGGCGAGCGCGACGACCCGGTCGAGCAGGGGAGCGTCCGCAGCCACCGGCAGCGGAGGCCCGAACAACCCCTCGCGCGCCTCGGCCTGCTCCGGCGCCGCCGACTCCTCGACGAAGCGGTGGACGATGGTGAGGGCTTCCGGGTCGACCTCGTACGGCTGGCCGGTGGCGCGGGCGAGGTCCCAACCGTGCAGCACGATCTCGTCCAGGGCCACGACGCCGGCGATCTCCGCAGGCATCGTGACGCCTCCCGCCGTCGCCTCACCTGTCCACGCCTCCGGAGACCGCCAGGCCTCGGCGAGCGCATCGAGGCGCTGCGGGATCCGCTCTCGCCACCCCGGGGAGAGACCTGCGTCCGACGGTTGCGGTGGGGCGGCGAGCGCCGGGTCGTCGGACTTGCGGGCCGCGAGCGTGAAGGCGAGGGCAAGTCCGTCGAGATGGTCCAGCAGGGTCGCGACGTCGTACTCGCACGGGGTCGGCCGACCGAGCTCGCCGTCGTCGACGCCCTCGAGCAGAGCGCTGACGCGACGGGCGGCGGGGCCGAGGTCCAGAAGATCAGGCACGGGTGAGCCTCTCGTCGTTTCGGGTCCGGTCACATCCCCGACTCGGCAAGCCTCCCAAAATCATCGGCACGCCAACCCATCAGTCCGTCAGCCCATCAGTCCCTCAGCCCGTCAGGTCGGCGACGAGCTGCGCGGTCTCGCGGTCGACGACCTCGGTGCTGACGTACCCACGGCGTCCTTGCGCGATGTACTGCTGCGACCGCTCGGCTCGTCGACCAGCGTGCCCAGCATGTCGAAGACCACAGCCTCGGGGTCGGTGGATCCGGTCCATGTCTCCCCGCCTGCGCGAGCCGGCTCAGACGTCGGCGGCGTCGACGATCCGGTAGGCGTAGCCCTGCTCGGCGAGGAACCGCTGCCGGTGCTGGGCGAACTCCGCGTCGACGGTGTCCCGGGCGACGACGGCGTAGAAGCGCGCCGTACGGCCGTCGCCCTTGGGGCGCAGCAGGCGCCCGAGACGCTGCGCCTCCTCCTGCCGCGACCCGAACGAGCCCGACACCTGGATCGCGACGGACGCCTCGGGCAGGTCGACGGAGAAGTTGGCGACCTTGGAGACGACGAGGAGCCCGATCTCCCCGGTACGGAAGGCTGCGAACAGCGCCTCGCGCTCCTTGACCGACGTCTCGCCCTTGATCAGCGGAGCGCCCAGACGCTCGGCGAGGTCGTCCAGCTGGTCGATGTACTGGCCGATCACCAGCGTCGGCTCGCCACGGTGCTCCTCGACGAGTCGCTCGACGACGTCGGTCTTGCGGTCGGTCGAGGCCGCGAGCCGGTAGCGCACGTCGGCCTCGGCCGTGGCGTAGACGATCCGCTCGGAGTCGCTCAGGGTCACCCGCACCTCGACGCAGTCCGCGGGGGCGATGTAGCCCTGTGCCTCGATGTCCTTCCACGGCGCGTCGTACCGCTTCGGGCCGATCAGGCTGAAGACGTCACCCTCGTGACCGTCCTCGCGCACCAGGGTCGCGGTGAGGCCGATGCGGCGGCGGGCCTGCAGGTCGGCGGTCATCCGGAAGATCGGAGCCGGCAGCAGGTGGACCTCGTCATAGATGATCAGGCCCCAGTCGCGCGCGTCGAACAGCTCGAGGTGGGGATAGACCCCCTTCCGCCGCGTGGTCATCACCTGATAGGTCGCGATGGTGACCGGGCGGACCTCCTTCTTGGCGCCGGAGTACTCGCCGATCTCGTCCTCGGTCAACGTCGTACGGCGGAGCAGCTCCTCCTTCCACTGCCGCGCCGAGACCGTGTTGGTCACGAGGATCAAGGTCGTCGAGCTGGCCTGGGCCATCGCCGCGGCACCGACGATCGTCTTGCCCGCACCGCACGGCAGCACGACGACGCCGGACCCGCCGTGCCAGAAGGACTCGACCGCCTCCGACTGGTACGGCCGCAGGTGCCACTCGCCGTCGGACAGGCTGATGGCGTGAGCCTCGCCGTCGACGTACCCGGCGAGGTCCTCCGCGGGCCAGCCCACCTTGAGCAGCGCCTGCTTGAGGGACCCGCGCTCGCTGGGGTGGACCACGACGGTGTCGTCGTCGATGCGGTCGCCGAGCATGCCCTGGATGCGCTTGGCACGGACGACCTCCTCGAGCACGGGCCGGTCGGTGGTGGAGAGAACGAGGCCGTGCACCGGGTGGTTCTCGAGTCGGAGGCGGCCGTAGCGAGACATGGTCTCCGCGACGTCGACCAGCAGCGCGTGCGGGACGGGATAGCGCGAGTAGTCCATCAAGGCGTCCACGACCTGCTCGGCGTCGTGGCCGGCGGCCCGGGCGTTCCACAGTCCGAGCGGGGTGATCCGGTAGGTGTGGATGTGCTCGGGCGAGCGCTCCAGCTCGGCGAAGGGCGCGATGACCCGACGACACTCGGCAGCCTGCTCGTGGTCGACCTCGAGCAGCAGCGTCTTGTCGGACTGCACGATCAGCGGTCCGTCGGTCATGCGATACCTCCAGGGATCGGGCGCGACTTCTGGCGCGCCCGGTAGGCCGCGACGTTCGCGCGGGAGGAGCACCGCTCGGAGCAGAATCGCCGCGAGCGGTTGGGTGAGAGGTCGACATAGGTGTTGGTGCACGCATGGGCGGCGCACACGCCGAGCCTCGCCGGCGTCAGGTCGCAGACGAGCGTGGCGAGCCCCATGAGGGACTCGGCCACCAGCAGCTCCGCGACCGAGGCCGCGCGGTCGGCGACGTGCAGCCGCCATCCGCTCGCGGCGCCGTCGGCGACCTTCGTGGTGTCGGTGGCGGTGTCGGTGGCCGTTGCGTCGGTGGGGACGATGAGAGGCGTGATCCGGTGCGACGCGAGCAGTGCGTTGAGGGAGTAGACCACCGCGTCGGGCTGTCCGGCGCTGCCCTGCTCGAAGACCGTGCGCAGCCGGCGCTGGAAGCGTCGGAGCGCGCGGACGTCGCGCTCGGTGGCCTGCCGGACCAGCCACTGGCGCTCGCGGAGGTGGGCGCGGACGTCGTCGACGGTGACCAGGCGGGCGTTCACGAGCTCGGCGGCGCGCTCGGCGTACCCGACGAAGTCCATCCCTCCATCCTACTGGCGCACTCCCGTCGGCGGTAAGGCCTGGAAGCCGCTTTGGACCTCACCTACCGCCCGGTAGTATGTAAGACGTAGCGGCAGAGATGCCTGTTACCCGTCACCCTCGCCGATGTACCCCCCCGACATGGCGAGGGTGATGTCGTGTGCGGGGGTCGGGGGCGTCAGCGCCGTGGCGCGACCAGGAGCGGCTGCATCACGAAGCCGCAGAGCCCGTCCGTGTCGCTGGCGACCGCGTGGGCGACCCCGGTGCCGCGCGGCTGCGACCACGAGGCCGCCTCGAGGTGCACCCACTCCGACGACGGCGGCCGCTGGAGCGTCACGCCGAGACCTGGCGGGATGAAGAGCCAGTCACGCAGGTCCAGGTTCGCGCTCACACCGTTCGCGGAGTCCGCGACCACCATCAGCCGCGCGAGGGCCGAGGTGTCCTCGCCCGCCACGAGCGGGACCCGCGCGCGCATCCAGACGCTGGTCGCGCCGTCGTCGGCCGACGCCTGTCCGTCCGGCGCGCCGACGACGTACCGCCACTCGATCGCCCGCCCGTACCCCCAGTCCGGCCGCACCCCGACCATCGGCGGATGAGGCTGCGGGGCAGGGAGTCCGGGCACGGCGGTGGTGGCGCCGGTGGCGGGGGCGCGCCCGTCCTCGTGGGACACCAGCCACGCCCGGGCGCTGGCGGCGGCCCGCCTGTCCGCCGTCAGCGTCGCCTCCACCAGCCGCACGCGGCGGCCCGGGCGGAGCGTCGTGACGGCGACCTCGCAGACGCCCTGCGGGATCGGGCCGAGGAAGTCGACGTCGATCTTGGCCACGGCCATCGACGCGTCGTCCACGCCGTGCTCGATCGCGCGGGCGAGCAGCGCCGACGGCGGTCCCCCGTGCTGCGCACGGGGATCCCACGGGCTCTCGGTGGCTGCGGTCGATCGGAAGGCGTGGTCGTCCTCGCGCTCGTAGAAGCTCGCGGCGGGGAGCTCGGGCAGCGGCACCGTGGTGCTCGACGTGGAGAGTTCGCTCACGGAGCGGACGCTACCTGCACGATCCGGTGGACCGCGAAGCGCTGCACACGCTGGGAACGGTGATCGAAGGCGGTGAGCCATCCCGCGTCCACCCGCAGCGGCTCCACGACCCGCTCGGTCCGGGTGCCCGCCTGGTCCATGTAGGCGACCCAGACCGGCTCCTGCGCGTCCGCGGCCTCCCGCAGCTGGGCCATGGTCGCGAGCGAGCCCTGGTGCTCGTCGCGGCCGCCGACCGGTCGCAACGACGCCGCACGCTCGCCGGCGCGGATCGCGCGTACGGCCTCGGCCGGGTCGCCCATCCTCCGGACGCCGGCGTCGACCACCTCGGCGCGGCGCTGGTCGCGACGACGCACCCGAAGGACGCCGCCCGGCTCCTCGCCGACAGGTCGGTGCCCTGCGGTCGAGAGCCGGTCGGCGAGCACCTCGTGCCGGACCGTGCTGACGGCGACGGTCGGGGCGATCCGGTGCAGCATCGGGCCGATGGTCGGGTCGGCGAGCAGCGCCTCGAGCTCCGCGGGGTCGTCGGAGCGGAGGTACGCCGACGCGTCGCCGATCCGCAGCCGGCCGTGCTGCCGTGCGGTGTCGTCGACGAGGTAGGTCAGCGGCTGCGGGATCGGCGTCACCGACACCTGCTCGACGAAGGCGTGGATCTCGCTGGCCGGCCAACCGCGGTCGAGAGCGCGGCGTACGGAGTCGGCCGTGAAGCGGTAGACGGTCGCACCGCCGCGCGACTCGACGTCGGCGACGTCCTCGAGCCGGTCACGGACGGCGGGCTCGAGCGGGCCAGGGGCGACCGCGGTGAGGTCAGCCTGAACGAGAACGTGGTCGACCCGGGACGGCAGCAGCCCTTCCACGACCGCCGCGGCGTCCGGGAGCCCGAGACCGGCGCCGGCAGGACTCAGCGCATCCAGGGTGACGACACCGAGCCGGGTCGCCTCGACGAGCGTTCGTCGCACCAGGTCGTCGCGATCGGCGTCGGCCCGAGGCACGGCCCACGCCACTGCCTCGACGACCTCTTCGGCGTCGACGTAGGCGGCCCCGTCGAGCGACGACAGCACGCGGAGCACCTGTGTCCGCACCCGGCGCCCAGGGCCGGCGAGCCACGCCGTGGCGACCGCCACCCACCGGGCGGCGGGCGGGCTGTCGCGCCACGTGTCGAACAGTGTCGTGGGGGCCCACACCTCACCGGCGCCGTCATCCGGTGCGCGGCCCAGCAGACCGGCGGACTCGGTGAGGTCGAGCAGGAACTCGACGTGGTCGACCGTGACGCCGAGTGCTGTGGCGGCGTTGCGGACGTCGCGGACGCCTCGCCCGCCGGAGCGGAGGACCGGTGGAGGACTCTCGCCCCACGACCCGAGCAGGTGCTCGAGACGTTGCAGGACCTCCATCACCGTGCCCGCGCTCGCGTTGCGATGACGGCGGTCGTCGACCTCGCGGGTGCGCACCGGCGGCGGCCCGTCGTAGGGGCCTCGTGGCCCGTAGGTCCGCAGCACCTCTCGCGCCTCGCGGACGACGTGCCACGCGCCGTCACGCCCCCAGACCAGTGCGCTCGCGTGCAGACGGGCCACCATCGCCGCGATGCGGGCGTCGTCGGCGTCGACCTGCCGGCGCAGTCCGTCCAGCGACACCGGCGGCTCGAGGGCCGCCATCGCGGCGAGCGTCGAGAGGTGAGCGGTGTCGAGCCGGTCCAGGGCCCACAGCACCGAGGGTCGCGAGGCGGCTCGAGACGCGAGCTGTCCGATATCGGCCGGCGGGGTCGCCCCAAGGTCCGGACGTGCGCGCAGCAGGACGACCAGCGCCTCGTCGCTACGGGCCCGGAGGTCGTCCGCGAGGGTGCGCGGTGGGGCGTCGGACATCGTCATCCCTCCCACGGTAGTCCGGGGGCGGGAGCGTCCCGCACTACGCTTCCCCCATGCCTCGTACGCGCGATCTCCTGTCCCGTCTCGTCTCCACGCTGACTCGTGGTCGCGCGTCGTCTCCGCGGACGTCGCAGAGCACGGCAGGAGCGTCAGGCGCTCTCGACATGACCTACGGGCCGACGCCGGACGGACGGCCCGACCCGGGCGAGATCGTCTGGACGTGGGTCGCGTACGAGGATGACCCGAGTCAGGGCAAGGACCGCCCCGTGCTGGTCGTCGGCCGGCGCGGACCCGGGCTGGTCGGCGTGATGCTGAGCAGCAAGGACCACGACCGGGATGCTGCCGACGAGGCCCGGTGGGGACGCCAGTGGCTCGACATCGGGGCCGGCGGGTGGGACCCTCGGCGGCGTCCCAGCGAGGTGCGGCTCGACCGCCTGATCACGGTCGATCCGAGCCGCGTCCGGCGGGAGGGTGCGGTGCTCGACCGGCCGCGCTTCGACGCCGTCGTCGCGGGTGTCCGCCAGTACGCCGACGTGGGCTGAC
>NZ_JARBCJ010000006.1:0-41531 GCF_028803055.1 Mumia sp. | reverse complement strand
CAGAGAGTGACCCGCGAGCACGCGGCGGTGACCCGCGAGCGCGCGGCGGTGACCCGCGAGTGCGCGACGGTGACCCGCGAGCGGCAGGGGACGGGGACTCACGTGTCGGGCACATCGGCGGGTCCGGCTAGCCTGACGCCATGGGCCTGCGCATCTCGCCGAGCATCCTCTCCGCCGACTTCGCCAACCTCGAGAGCGAGGTGACGCGGATCGCGAACGCCGACTGGCTGCACGTGGACGTCATGGACAACCACTTCGTCCCCAACCTCACGCTCGGCCTGCCCGTGGTCGAGGCGATCGGCAAGGTCACCGAGACCCCGATCGACGTGCACCTGATGATCGAGGACCCCGACCGCTGGGCGCCTGCGTACGCCGAGGCCGGGGCGGGCAGCGTGACGTTCCACGTCGAGGCGGCGGCCGCGCCCGTACGCCTCGCCCGCGAGCTGCGCGCGCGTGGCGCACGGGCGTCGATGGCGCTCAAGCCCGCCACACCCATCGAGCCGTACGAGGATCTTCTCCCCGAGCTCGACATGGTGCTGCTGATGACCGTCGAGCCGGGATTCGGTGGGCAGGCGTTCCTCGACATCATGCTCCCGAAGATCCGGCGCACCCGGGCGCTGCTGGACAAGCACGGCGGCGACATCTGGCTCCAGGTCGACGGCGGAGTCTCCGCGACGACGATCGAGCGGTGCGCCGAGGCCGGTGCGGACACGTTCGTCGCCGGCTCCGCGGTCTTCGGCGCGGACGACCCGGCGGCGATGGTCGACCAGCTGCGGGAGCAGGCCGCGGCCGCGAACCACCGTCACGCCTGAGGAGCCCCGGCTCACCCCTGGGCGCGAGTGGCGTACGTCTCACCGACCGGCGGGATGGTGCGGGTGTCGCGGGGCCTCTCGTACACTGGCTCCAGAGCATTGCGTGCTCCGGGGTCGGTGTAATTCCGAGCCGGCGGTGACAGTCCGCGACCCAGAAGCCTCCGGGCGACTGGTTGACCTGGTGGAACTCCAGGACCGACGGTGAAAGTCCGGATGGGAGGATCACGCAGACACCTCTGACGTGGGACCCGTGGGTCCGCACGCAGAGGCGTCCGTTCGACGACCCCGGAGCCCGCGTCAGTAGACGAGAGGGCGGACCGGTGGCAGACGATCACGAGCAAACGGCGATGCGGCGCGCGCTCGCCGCCGCCCGAGACGCGGTGCGCACGGCGCTGCCCAACCCGCGCGTGGGCTGCGTGATCCTGGACCCGTCCGGAGCCGTCATCGCCGTGGGCGCCCACCGAGGTGCGGGGACGCCGCACGCCGAGGTCGATGCGCTGACGCACGCCGGTGAGGCGGCTCGCGGGGCGACGGTCGTCGTCACGCAGGAGCCGTGCAATCACACCGGCCGCACGGGTCCGTGCTCGGAGGCGCTGATCGCCGCAGGGGTCGTCAGGGTGGTCTACGGGATGGACGACCCGAATCCGATCGGTGCCGGCGGTGCCGATCGGCTCCGTACGGCGGGCGTCGACGTCGAGGGCGGAGTGCTGGCCCACGAGGCTGAGGCGCTGAACACAGCGTGGGCCCACGCCGTACGCACCGGCCGGCCGTTCGTGACCTGGAAGTTCGCCGCGACCCTCGACGGGCGCAGCGCTGCCGCCGACGGCACCAGCCGGTGGATCACCGGGTCGGCCGCGCGTCTGGACGTGCAGCGCCTGCGCAGCGTGTGCGACGCGATCGTCGTCGGCACGGGGACCGTGATCACCGACGACCCGCGACTCACCCTCCGCGACGACGAGGACGCGCCCCTGCCGTACGACGAGCAGCCGGCGCGGGTCGTGATCGGTGAGCGCTCCGTCCCGGCCGACGCGCGAGTCCGCGACGACGAGGCACCGTTCCTGCACCTGCGGACCCGCGACGTCGACGACGCCATGGCTGCGCTCGCCGAGCGGGAGATCCGCCACGTGTGGCTCGAGGGCGGCCCGGTGCTCGCCGGTGCGTTCATCGCTGCTGGACTCGTCGACGAGGTGGTGGCCTACCTCGCACCCGCCCTCCTCGGCGCCGGCCCGAACGCCCTGCGGGGGACCGGCATCGACACGATCGCGGACACCGTACGGCTCGACGTCACCGACATCACCCGAATCGGCCCCGACCTGAGGCTGACCGCCCGCCCTCAGCGGGCCGGATCCACCCGGAAAGAAGGCGCCTGATGTTCACAGGAATCGTCGAGGAGCTCGGCAGCGTCGCCGGCATCGAGGAGCAGGACGACGCGATCCGGCTCACCCTCCGCGGTCCGCTGGTGGTCTCCGACGCCGGCCACGGCGACTCGATCGCCGTCAACGGCTGCTGCCTGACCGTGACCGACCAGGATGCCGACACCTTCACCGTGGACGTGATGAAGGAGTCGCTCGACAAGACCTCGCTCGGTGCGCTGGCGGTCGGCGACCCGGTGAACCTCGAGCGTGCGATGCGAGCCGACGGACGCTTCGGCGGTCACGTGGTCCAGGGACACGTCGACGGTACCGGGACCATCGCGTCGCGGACGGCGAGCGAGCACTGGGAGGTCGTCGCGGTCGCCTATCCCCGCGAGCTCGGTCGCTACCTCGTTCCTAAGGGCTCCGTCACCATCGACGGCACGTCGCTCACGGTCGTCGACGTCGACGACGAGACCTTCACGATCTCGCTGATCCCGACCACGCTGGCGGCGACGACGCTCGGCACGAAGCAGCCGGGCGACCCGGTGAACCTCGAGGTCGACGTGCTCGCGAAGTACGTCGAGCGTCTGCTCGCCTCTGGCCGCGCGACCGAGGGGGAACCGCGCTCATGAGCGTCCTCATCGACCTCTACGACGCCCACCTGACGATCGGCGGGCACCCGATCGCGTGGCGCGAGATCGCGGGCAACGGGTTCGGGCTGGCGTCCGCGATCGGGGGCATGCGCCGCAAGGTCTGGGCGTGGCCGGTCGGGATCGTCGGCAACGTGCTGCTGTTCACCGTGTTCCTCGGGACCGCGCTCGGCGGCTACGGTGCGCCGCTCTTCGGGCAGGCCGCGCGCCAGGTGTTCTTCGTCGCCGTCTCGGTCTACGGCTGGTACCGCTGGCGGAGCAGCCGGACCGAGCCCGATGCGCCGGCCGTGGTCCCGCGCTGGGCGACCCGCCGCGAGCGGACGGCGTACCTGCTCGCCGGCGCGATCGCCGTCGTCTTCTGCGCGTGGCTGTTCACCCAGATCGGCGCCGGCTGGCCGGCTCCGGGCTGGTACTACGTCGCCGACGCGTGGATCTTCGTCGGCTCCATCCTCGCCACCTTCGCGATGGCCCGAGGGTGGGTGGACTTCTGGCTCGTGTGGATCGCCGTCGACCTGGTCGGCGTCCCCGAGCTCATCTATTTCCAGTACTACCCGTCGGCGGTGCTCTACGCGGTCTACGCGGGCTTCGTCGTCTGGGGCTTCGTGGTGTGGCGGCGGGCGGCACGCGACGAGGCACCGAGGATCGACGACCCGCGAGCGGAGGCGGTGGCATGAGGACTGCGGCGAAGCAGGATCCCGACCCGTACGAGGCGCTGGACGCCGTACGCCTGGACACGGTCGAGCGGGCGGTCGCCGACATCGCGGCCGGCAAGGCGGTCGTGGTCGTGGACGACCCGGGACGCGAGAACGAGGGCGACCTGATCTTCGCGGCCAGCAAGGCGACCCCGGCGCTGATGGGGCTCATGGTCCGCTACTCCAGCGGGTACGTGTGCGCGCCGGTGACCGGCGAGATCCTCGACCGGCTCGGGATCGCGCTGATGACGCCGCACAACCGCGACCGGCTCAAGACGGCGTACACGATCTCCGTCGACGCCCGCGACGGCGTGACCACCGGCATCTCTGCCGCCGACCGGGCACGCACCGTCAGAGTCCTCGCCGACTCCGCGACCGAGCCGCGTGAGCTCGTGCAGCCCGGCCACATCCTTCCGCTGCGCGCCAAGCCCGGCGGCGTCCTGGCGCGAGCCGGGCACACGGAGGCGGCGGTCGACCTCACCCGCCTCGCGGGCCTGACACCTGCCGGTGTCATCGGCGAGCTCATCAACGACGACGGCAGCCTGATGCGGGCGCCGCGCCTGCGGGAGTTCGCCGACGAGCACGACCTGGCGATGATCTCGATCGAGGACCTCATCACCTACCGCCGGCGGCACGAGTCGCAGATGGCGCGGGAGGTCGAGACGCGTCTGCCCACCGAGTTCGGCACGTTCACCGCGTACGGCTACCGCAACGTCGTCGACGGCAACGAGCAGGTCGCGCTGGTCCACGGCGACCTGGGAGACGGGACCGACGTGCTGGTCCGGGTCCACTCCGAGTGCCTGACCGGGGACGTGCTGGGGTCCCAGCGCTGCGACTGCGGCCCGCAGCTGCAGGCGTCGATGGCCGCAGTGACCGAGCACGGTGCCGGCGTCATCGTCTATCTGCGGGGGCACGAGGGACGGGGGATCGGACTGCTCGCCAAGCTGCGGGCGTACGCGCTCCAGGACGACGGTCAGGACACCGTCGACGCCAACCTGGCGCTCGGGCTGCCCATCGACGCCCGGCACTACGCCGACGGAGCGCAGATCCTGCGCGACCTGGGCGTGTCCTCGGTGCGGCTGCTCACCAACAACCCGGACAAGGTCGCGGCGCTGGAGCGCTTCGGGGTCGCCGTCACCGAGCGTGTCCCGCTGGCGATCAACCCGACCGAGGACAACCTGCGCTATCTGCAGACCAAGGCCGAGCGGATGGGACACCACCTTCCGGACCTGGTCGAGATCGAGGAGAAGGCTGCCGACATGGAGGAGAACGCACGATGAGCGGACAGGGGTCGCCCGACCTGAGCAGCGCCGACGGACACGGCCTGAAGATCGCGATCGTCGCGTCGTCGTGGCACACCGTCGTGATGGACGGACTGATCGCCGGCGCGAAGGACGCGCTCTCGGCGATGGGCTGCGCCGAGCCTGTCCTCGTACGGGTTCCCGGCTCGTTCGAGCTCCCACCCGTCGTCCAGGCCTACGCCCGCAGCGGGTACGACGCGGTCGTCGCGCTCGGCGTCGTGATCCGAGGTGGCACGCCGCACTTCGACTACGTCTGCCAGGCCGCGACGGACGGCCTGTCCCGTGTCGCCCTCGAGACCGGGGTCCCGGTCGGGTTCGGCTTGCTGACCTGCGACGACGAGGCGCAGGCGCTGGACCGTGCCGGCCTGCCCCACAGCAGGGAGGACAAGGGTCGGGAGGCGGCGCAGGCAGCCGTCGCGACGGCGCGCGTCCTCGCCTCGGTACGCTAGGCCTCGATGAAGACCTTCGACGCACTCTTCGCCGAGCTGAGCGACAAGGCGGTGAACCGCCCCGAGGGCTCGCGCACCGTCGTCGAGCTCGACGGCGGCGTGCACACGATCGGCAAGAAGCTGGTCGAAGAAGCCGCCGAGTCGTGGATGGCGGCTGAGCACGAGACCCGTGAGCGGACGGCCGAGGAGATCAGCCAGCTGCTCTACCACGTGCAGGTGATGATGCTCGCCAAGGGACTGACGCTGGACGACGTCTACGCGCATCTGTGACGGGCAAGCTGCCACGTCACCCTTGCCCGTGCCTTCGCCTGCAGACGACCGCCGTGCCTCCGGGTCCGGCGAGCACCAGAACCGATCGGGAAGACCGCCATGTTGAGAGTCGCCGTACCCAACAAGGGCTCGCTGTCCGAGTCCGCCGCCCAGATGCTCGTCGAGGCGGGATACCGCCAGCGCCGCAGCACCAGGGACCTCGTCACCCTCGACGTCGACAACGACGTGGAGTTCTTCTACCTCCGTCCGCGTGACATCGCGATCTACGTCGGCGAGGGCACGCTCGACGTCGGAGTCACGGGCCGCGACCTGCTCCTCGACTCCGGGGCGGCAGCCGACGAGGTGGTGTCGTTGGGCTTCGGCGGATCCAGCTTCCACTTCGCAGCACCGCTGGGTCAGCTGCCGAGCCTCGATGCGATCGGCGGTCGCACCATCGCCACCTCGTACCCGGGCATCGTGCGCGCCTGGCTGGAGGAGCGAGGACTCGACGCCAAGGTCATCCGCCTCGACGGTGCGGTCGAGTCGTCGGTACGCCTCGGCGTGGCCGACGTGATCGCCGACGTGGTCGAGACCGGTTCGACCCTGCGACAGGCGGGCCTCGAGGTGGTCGGTGAGCCGATCCTCACCTCCGAGGCCGTCGTCATCCGTCCGAAGGACCGCCCGGAGCCGGACGGCTTCGCGGTGTTCGAGCGTCGTCTCCAGGGCGTCCTGGTCGCCCGGTCGTACGTGATGATGGACTACGACATCCGGGTCGAGCAGGTCGAGGCCGCCGTGGCGCTCACCCCCGGGATCGAGTCGCCGACGGTGTCGCCGCTTCATCGCGAAGGGTGGGTCGCGGTCCGTTCGATGGTGCGTCGCGACGCTGCCCAGAAGGTCATGGACGAGCTGTGGACCCTCGGCGCACGCGGCACGCTCGTCACCGACATCCTGGCGTGCCGGCTGTGAGCGGCGAGACGCCCGGCGCGGCGGCTGACGGTCGACGGGTGTTCCGACCTGTCGGACCCCGCGTCGTCGGGATCGTGGCCATCGTGTGCCTGTGGGTGCTGTTCTTCGCGATCGCGCTGACCCTGCCCGCCGAGGTCCGCGCGCAGTTCACCTGGCCGCAGACGGCGACGCTAGCCCTGTTCCTTCTGGCGTTCGACGCCGCGATGTGGGGGATCGGGCGCAGTCGCGTGATCGCCGACAACGACGGGCTGCACGTCCGCAACGGCTATCGGAACCACGACCTCCGGTGGTCGGAGATCGTCGATGTCGCCTACTCGTCCGGTGCCCCGTGGCCCGTGCTGGCGACCCGGGACGACCGGCGCATCATGATGATGGGCATCCCGGCGTCGGACGGCCCGCGGGCACGGGACGCGGTCTGGTACCTGCGCGAGCGGATCCTCGACGCCGGGCGCTGAGCCGCCGACGCTCACGCGAACGCACCGGTGAGGGCGACCTGCGACGGCTACTCGATGCCGTGACGTCGCAGGATGTCCTCGATCTCGGCGAGGTCGTCGTCCTGCGCCGTGGCGCCGCCCTTCTTCGGGCTGCCCTTCTTCCGGCGCGCGCTCGGCGCGGCCTCCACCGCCGGGGCGTCCCTCGTGGGCGCACCGCCCTCGACGGCACGACTCTTGCCGCGGCCCCGCGACCCCGCGACGATCAACAGCACCGCGACGATCGCGAGGGCGATGCCGAGCCAGACGGAGGGCCGGAAGACGAACCCGGCCGCCCAGTCGGCGACGGCGGACCCGATGCGTACGACGAGCTTCAGCGCCCCTACGAGCCAGAGCGCCCATGGCACCAGCGCCCATCCGACGCGCCGGACCACGGCGGCACGGTCGCCTGCCTTCCACGCCCGCCACGCGAAGAAGACGGCGATCGCGGACAGCAGGGCTGCCCAGGGGAGCAGGGTGACGGCATCGGCGGTCATGCCCCCAGTCTGCCGCACCGACCTCGGAGCAGGCGCGGTCGTGCCCACCGGTTAGCGTGGTGGGTGTGGCATCTCTGGCTGAACCCGCGTTCCCGGGCGACGACGGCTCGGTCGATCCGGGCCTCGCTGCGGCGTTGACGACGTATGACGCCGACGGTGACCTCGGGCCTGTCCTGGTCGCCCTCGCCCGCGCCCGGGTGCTGGTCCCGGTCGTCGCCGTACGGGGTGAGACGGCCACCGACGGCGACAAGGAAGCCGACATGGCGACGGTCATGCTCACGGGGGCGGACGGCCGCAAGGGTCTCCTCGCGTTCAGCGCGCTCGAGACCCTCCGGCGCTGGCGCCCCGAGGCGCGTCCGGTGCCGGTGTGGGCCCGCGAGGCGGCACGCGCCGCGCTCGCAGAGGGCGCCACGGCGCTGCTTCTCGACCTCGCCGGCACCGTGCCGGTGGTGGTGGAGACCGACGACCTCGAGCACCTCGCCGCCGGCGACGAGCTGGTCCTGGTCGGCGGCTCGTGGGGCTGGACCCGGCACTCCTAGCCCGACCGGGTCCCTGGCCTCAGCCCGCGGCGCCGGCGACCTTCCACTCGATCTTCTTGTCGTCACGCACACGGATGTCGACCGTCCCGGACACACCCGTCGAGAGCGTGAGGCGGCAGGTGGCCGTGACGCCGGGCTCCCGCTTGAGCGAGCTGGGGCACGTGACGGACTTCACCGTGGTCCCTTCGACCTGGCGCTCGTACCCTGTCCTGATGCGCTGCTCGAGGCGGTCGGC
Organism: Mumia sp.; assembly: GCF_028803055.1. NCBI lineage: Bacteria > Bacillati > Actinomycetota > Actinomycetes > Propionibacteriales > Nocardioidaceae > Mumia > Mumia sp. Next base: position 33,316 of record NZ_JARBCJ010000006.1, on the reverse strand, counting down.
GTCGATCGGCTCGCTCCCGCAGGCGGAGAGCAGGGCGGCTGCGCCGCAGACGGCCACGACACGCAGGGGGATCCTCACGACTGCTCCTCGGTCATGTCCCGGGGAGGGCCGGGGACGCGCGGAAGCCTAACAAATCTGTCGCAGGCTCTGACCCTGGACGGTGGTGCTCGGCACGATCCCCGTCGGATTTCGGTCGGTTCGGACCGTCTGCTACTGTGGGCCGTCGAAGTGGAGACCACTCCCACCTGGGCGATCTTCGGATCGTCGGGTTCTTCGTCACCGAGACGTCCTCCGGACCGTCGAGGAGACAGCGCGCATCTCATGCGTGGGGACCCTGGCCTTCGCTTCGCAAGCGAAGGCCATTTTTTCGTTCACGGTGGTCGTCGCACGACGAACCGACCGGTACGAACCCAGGAGGACCCATCACCACAGAACTGCGCGTCAACGACCGCATTCGCGCCAACGAGGTGCGTCTCGTCGGACCCAACGGCGAACAGGTCGGCATCGTCCGACTCGACGATGCCCTGCGGCTGGCTCAGGAGTCCGACCTCGACCTGGTCGAGGTCGCTCCGACGGCCCGCCCGCCGGTCTGCCGCCTGATGGACTACGGCAAGTTCAAGTACGAGACCGCCCAGAAGGCACGCGAGTCCCGGCGCAACCAGACGCACACCATCATCAAAGAGATGAAGCTGCGCCCCAAGATCGACCAGCACGACTACGACACCAAGAAGGGTCACGTCGAGCGGTTCCTCAAGCAGGGCGACAAGGTCAAGATCACGATCATGTTCCGCGGTCGCGAGCAGAGCCGGCCCGAGCTCGGCTTCCGTCTCCTCCAGCGCCTCGCCGGCGACATCGAGGAGCTCGGCTTCGTCGAGGCGTCCCCTCGTCAGGACGGCCGCAACATGACGATGGTCGTGGCACCGCACAAGAAGAAGTCCGAAGCCCGTGTGGAGGCCAAGGAGGCGAAGGATCGTCTCGCAGCCGAGCGGGCAGCCGAGCGCGACGCCGACCGAGAGTTCGACAAGGCGCAGCGTGACGCGAGCGAGCAGCCTGTGTCGGCCAAGAAGCCGCGCAAGCGCTCGGAGAACATCGACCCCGACATGGAGGCATGAGATGCCGAAGATGAAGCGCAACTCGGGCATGAAGAAGCGCGTCAAGGTGACGGGCACCGGCAAGCTCGTGCACAAGCACGGCCGTCGTCGTACCCACCTGATGCAGAAGTCCAACACGGCGCGCACCCGCCTCGAGAGCGGCGACCAGCCGATCGCGAAGGCTGACGTCCCCCGCGTGAAGAAGATGCTCGGCCTCTGAGCCGAGACCTCGCACGCCGCACCCGAGTCACACCGAACGAGGAGTAACCCATGGCACGCGTCAAGCGTTCCGTCAACGCAGCCAAGAAGCGCCGCGAGACGCTCGAGCGCGCATCCGGCTACCGCGGACAGCGTTCGCGCCTGTACCGCAAGGCCAAGGAGCAGGTCACCCACTCGCTGGTCTACAGCTACCGTGACCGCCGCGCCAAGAAGGGCGACTTCCGTCGCCTCTGGATCACCCGCATCAACGCCGGTGTCCGTCAGCACGGCCTGACCTACAACCGCTTCATCCAGGGTCTTCGCCTGGCCGGCATCGAGGTCGACCGCAAGATCCTCGCCGACCTGGCGATCAGCGATCCGGGCGCCTTCGCGGCTCTGGTCGAGTCGGCGAAGGCCAGCCTCCCCGACGACGTCAACAAGCCGAAGGACGCCGCGGCCTGATTCAGGCTTCTGCGTACGCAACGTGGCGAGTCCCGAGCACGTCCTCACCCCCCGTACGGGGAGGGTGAAGGCTGCCCGCAGGCTCGCCACGCGGCGTTTCCGGGAGAAGGAGCGGGCCTTCCTCGCCGAGGGGCCGCAGGCCGTCCGCGAGGCGCTCGACGCCGCGACGCGAGAGGCCGGCCAGGTCCGCGAGGTCTACGCGACCCCGGACGTCACCGCCCGCTACCCCGAGCTGGTCGCAGCTGCGGGATCCCGCTGGCAGGTCGTCGACGACCAGGTGGTCGCGGCGATCAGCGAGACGGTGTCGCCGCAGGGCGTGGTCGCGGTCTGTGACTACCTCGACGTCCCGCTCTCCTCGGTGCTCGAGCGTTCCCCGCGCCTGGTCGCGGTCTGCGCGGAGGTTCGCGACCCCGGCAACGCCGGCGCGGTCGTACGGTGCGCGGACGCCGCTGGTGCCGACGCGGTGATCCTGCTGGGCGACTCGGTCGACCCCTACAACCCCAAGGCGGTCCGCGCCAGCGTCGGCAGCCTCTTCCACCTCGACGTGGTGGTGGAGCGCGACACGGCCGCGGCCGTGTCGGCGCTGCAGGCCGTCGGACTCCGAGTCCTCGCCGCAGACGGGGTCGCCGACGTCGATCTCTTCGCCGCCGAGCAGAGCGGCCTGCTCGACGGCCCGACGGCGTGGCTGTTCGGCAACGAGGCTTGGGGGCTGCCCGCCGCCACCCGCGCGCTCGCCGACACGGTCGTCGCGGTGCCGATCTTCGGCCGCGCCGAGAGCCTCAACCTGGCCACCGCCGCCGCGGTCTGCCTGTACGCCTCCGCCCGCGCCGGTCGTACGACCCCGGCCGAGGGACGGCGGCCATGATCGACGTCGACCTGCTTCCCGACGGGGTCGTGCTCGCCGACGCCGACGGCACGGTGTTCCGTGTCAACGCGGCCGCGTCCCGGATGCTCCAGCGCAGCGCCGAGGAGCTGATCGGGCTCCACCTCTCCGACGCCCTCCCGCTCGACGACCTGGCCGGCAACTGCTGGTTCGACTGCATGCGCCCCTACACCGGGCTGTCGACGCGCACCCGGCTCTCGGAGTCCAGCTGGCACACCCAGTCCGGGGTCGAGATCCTCGTGACCGCGACGCTCCACCGCGACGCCCCGCGCCAGCCCGTCCGCGAGGTCGTCGTGTGCCTGCGCACCGCGAAGGCACGAGCCCACCGTGACCGCGCACGATCCGACCTCGTCGCGACGGTGGCCCACGAGCTGCGCTCGCCGTTGACCGGCGTCAAGGGGTTCACGGCCACGCTCCTCAACAACTGGGACCGCTTCTCAGACGAGCAGCGTCAGCTGATGCTCGAGACCGTCGACTCCGACGCCGACCGCCTCTCGCGTCTGATCACCGACCTTCTCGACGCCGCACGGATCGACTCCGGGCGGCTCACGCTGCGCCCGCAGCCGGTCGACCTGGCCGAGGAGACACGACGGATCCTGGAGAACGTCGCGGCCGGGAGCGGCCTCACGCTCGAGGTGACCGCCGACGAGGACCTGCCCAAGGTGTGGGTCGACCCCGACCGGTTCGCGCAGGTCGTGACCAACCTGGTGGAGAACGCCCAGCGGCACGGGATGGGTGTCCGAGAGATCGTCGTGAGGCGCCCGTCGCGCTTCCCCGACGGAGTGGCGTTCGAGATCTTCGACTTCGGACCCGGGATCCCCGAGGAGATCCGCGCGCGGATGTTCACCCGCTTCTGGCGCTCGGGCGACCGGGGCGGCACGGGCCTCGGCCTCTACATCGTCAAGGGCGTGGTCGACGCCCACGGGGGCGAGATCGAGGTCTGCGACGGTGACAAGGGAGGCGCGTGCGTGGGGGTCTGGTTCCCCGAGAACGTGCCCGAGGTGCTCCGCGACGGCCCGCGGGGATAACGGGTTCGACAACCTCCCTAGACTTGACCAGACGGGACGACGCAGGAGCCGAGGACGTGTTCGGTGCCGCGCGAGCAGCGCCGGGGCCGACGTCCCGTGCCGAAGAAAGGTGACCATGTCCGGACCCAACAGCGACTACGACCCGGTCGAGGTCTCGCCGCTGCAGCCTGAGGAGGTCGCGGCGATGCGTGACGCGGCTCTCGCTGCGGTCGCGGCCGCAGACTCGCTCGAGGCGCTCAAGCAGGTGCGCCTCGACCACGCCGGAGACCGTTCGCCGCTGGCACTCGCCAACCGCGAGATCGGCGCGCTCCCGCCGCAGGCCCGCAAGGACGCCGGCATGCGTGTCGGCCAGGCCCGCAAGGCCCTCGCGGAGGCGATCGCCGAGCGTACGGCCGTGCTCGAGGTCGAGGCCGAGGCGCGCATGCTCGCCGAGGAGACGGTCGACGTCACGCTGCCGACCGACCGAGAGCCCGTCGGTGCGCGTCACCCGTTGACGACCATCCAGGAGCGCGTCGCCGACATCTTCGTGGCGATGGGCTGGGAGGTCGCCGAGGGGCCCGAGGTCGAGGCCGAGTGGCTCAACTTCGACGCGCTCAACCTGGGACCGGACCACCCCGCTCGTACGATGCAGGACACGTTCTGGGTCGCCCCGCACAAGGCCGCGATGGTGCTGCGCACGCACACCTCGCCCGTGCAGGCGCGGACCATGCTCACCCGGAAGCCGCCGATCTACGTCGTGGTGCCGGGGCGGGTCTTCCGCACCGACGAGCTCGACGCCACGCACTCGCCGGTGTTCCACCAGGTCGAGGGCCTCGCGATCGACGAGGGTCTGTCGATGGCCCACCTCAAGGGCACCCTCGACCACTTCGCGCAGGCGATCTACGGCGAGGGCATGACGACGCGGTTCCGTCCTTCCTACTTCCCGTTCACCGAGCCGAGCGCCGAGATGGACCTGCTCTGCTACGTCTGCCACAACGATCCCGCCACGGTCGCCGACTGCCGGACGTGCAAGGGCGAGGGCTGGGTCGAGTGGGGCGGCTGCGGCGTCGTGAACCCGCGGGTGCTGATCGCCAACGGCGTGGACCCCGAGCGCTACACCGGCTTCGCCTTCGGGATCGGGCTCGACCGGACGATCACCGGCCGGTACGACATCGCCGACCTGCGCGACCTGTTCGACGGAGACGTCCGGTTCACCGAACCGTTCGGAGTGGAGATCTGATGCGCGTCCCAGTCTCGTGGCTGAGGGAGTACGCCGACCTGCCGACCGACCTGAGCACTGCCGCACTGGCCGACCGGCTCACCATGCTCGACCTCAAGCTCGAGGAGATCGACGCCGTCGGCGCCGACATCTCGGGTCCGATCGTCGTCGGTCGGGTGCTGTCGGCCGAGCCCGAGCCGCAGAAGAACGGCAAGACGATCAACTGGTGCTCGGTCGACGTCGGCCCGGACCACAACGCCGCCGACGGCGCGCCCCGTGGCATCGTCTGCGGCGCCCACAACTTCGGTCCCGGTGACCTGGTCGTCGTCGCCCTCCCGGGGTCGGTGCTGCCCGGACCGTTCGCGATCAGCTCGCGCAAGACGTACGGCCACGTCTCGGACGGCATGATCTGCTCGGGTGCCGAGCTGGGGACGGCGGGTGACCCCGACGGGATCATCGTGCTGCCCGAGGGTTCCGCCGAGGTCGGTGACGACGCGATCGCGCTGCTCGGCCTCCGCGAGGACGTGCTCGACCTGGAGGTCAACCCCGACCGTGCGTACGCGCTGTCGTTGCGTGGCGTCGCCCGTGACGCCGCGATGGGCTACGAGGTCGGCTTCCGCGACCCGGCGGCGATCGAGGTCCCGAGCGACGGGTCCGACGCGTACCCGGTCGTCGTCGAGGACCCGCTCGCCTGTCCGGTCTTCGTCACCCGGACGGTCACGGGTTTCGACCCGACGCGGCCCACCCCTCGCTGGATGGCACGCCGGCTGGAGCTGATGGGCATGCGTCCCATCTCGCTGGCGGTCGACGTCACCAACTACGTCATGCTCGAGCTGGGTCAGCCGATCCACGGCTACGACCGCAGCGCGTTGACGGGTCCGATCACCGTGCGCCGCGGACGTCCGGGGGAGAAGGTCACGACCCTCGACGACGTGGTGCGCGACGTGACGCCGGACGACCTGTTGATCACCGACGACTCCGGCCCGATCGGTCTGGCCGGGGTGATGGGTGGTCAGACGACAGAGCTCGCTGCCGGCACGACGGACATCGTCATCGAGGCGGCGCACTTCGACCCCCCGACGATCGCGCGCACGGCCCGGCTGCAGCGCCTCGGCAGCGAGGCGTCCCGTCGGTTCGAGCGCGGGGTCGACCCGGCACTGCCGCCGTACGCCGCCCAGCGGGTGGCCGAGCTGCTCGTGGAGCACGGCGGAGGTCGGATCTCCGACGGCCTCACATCGGTCGGGACGCCGCCTGCAGCGCCCCAGATCTCGCTCGCCGACGATCTTCCGGCCCGGATCTCCGGTGTCGACGTCGATGCCGAGACGGCGGTGCGTGCCCTGGAGGCCAACGCGTGCACGGTCGAGCACGAGGCGGGCACCCTCCACGTCGTGCCACCCTCGTGGCGCCTGGACCTCACCGACCCGTACGACGTCGTGGAGGAGGTGCTGCGCTACGTGGGCTACGACAAGGTCCCGTCCGTGCTGCCGCACGCCCCGGCCGGCCGCGGGCTGAGCACCCAGCAGCGTCTGCGACGGCGTGCTGGGCTGGTGCTCGCCGGAGCCGGTTACGTCGAGGTCAAGACGTTCCCGTTCGCGGGGCCCGCCGACTTCGACCAGCTCGGCATCCCCGAGGACGATCCTCGGCGCGACCAGGTCCTCCTCGAGAACCCGCTCTCCGCGGAGGAGCCCGGCCTGACGACCACCCTGATGACGGGCGCCATGAAGGCCCTCGCCCTCAACGTCGGGCGCGGGCACGACGACGTGGCGATCTTCGAGACCGGCCGCGTCTTCCTTCCCAAGGAGTCCGCACCGGAGGCCCCGGTCTACGGCGTCGACCGGGCGCCGAGCGCGGAGGAGTACGCCGCCTTCGACGAGGCTCTGCCCGACCAGCCTCTGCACCTGGTGCTGGCGGCGACCGGTCGTCGCGAGCGGGCCGGCTGGTGGGGGGACGGCCGTCGCGTGCAGTGGGCCGACGCCGTCGAGGCCGTCCGCCGCGTGGCGTCCGCGGTGCACGTCGACCTGGCGGTCGGAGGCGGTGAGGTGCCTGCGCCATGGCACCCCGGCCGTACGGCTGTCCTGCGCGTCGACGGTGCGCCGGTCGGGTTCGCCGGGGAGCTGCACCCCCGTGTCTGTCGCGCCTACGGCGTCCCGGCCCGCACCGTCGCGGCCGAGGTCGATCTCGACGCGATCCTGGGTGCGGCGCCGGAGCTCGGCCCGCGGCCCTCCTTCTCGACGTATCCCGTCGCCAAGGAGGACGTGGCCCTCGTCGTCGCGGAGTCCGTCCCCAGCCAGGACGTGGCCGACGCCCTCCTCGAGGGTGGCGGCGACCTGGTGGAGTCGGTGCGACTCTTCGACGTCTACACCGGCGAGCAGGTGCCCGCGGGGCACAAGTCCCTGGCCTTCGCGCTGCGGATGCGGGCGCCCGAGCGCACGCTGACCGAGGCCGAGACGGCGACCGTACGAGACGCGGCCGTTGCCCGCGCCGGCGAGGTCACCGGAGCGGTTCAGCGCACCTGACGGGAGAGGGGTGGGGCCGGACGACTGGCACCACCCCCACCCCGCCTTGCAGGACCTTGCAGTCGACTGCAAGACTATGCACATGGCTTCCCTCACGATCGCCGTCGCAGGAGCGAGCGGGTACGCCGGTGGCGAGGTCCTCCGGCTGCTCCTCGCCCATCCCGAGGTCGAGATCGGGGCCCTCACCGCCGGATCGAGCGCCGGGACCGCGCTCGGTGCCCACCACCCGCACCTGACCCCGCTCGCCGGACGCACGCTCGTTGACACCACGCCTGAGACCCTCGCCGGTCACGACGTCGTGTTCCTCGGCCTCCCGCACGGCGCGTCCGCCGCGCTCGCGGGGGAGCTGGGCGACGACGTCCTCGTGGTCGACTGCGGCGCCGACTTCCGGCTGGCCGACCCCGACGAGTGGACCGCGTTCTACGGCGGCGAGCACGCCGGCACGTGGCCGTACGGCCTGCCCGAGCTTCCCGGTCAGCGCGACCGGCTGGCGGGCGCACGTCGGATCGCCGCGCCGGGCTGCTTCCCGGCCGTCACCACGCTCAGCATCCTGCCGGCGGTCGCCGAGAGCCTCGTCGAGCCCGAGGTGGTCGTTGTCGCGGCCACGGGTACCTCGGGCGCGGGCAGGTCGCTCAAGCCGCACCTCCTGGGATCGGAGGTGATGGGGCAGGCCTCGGTCTACGGCGTCGGGGGAGTTCACCGGCACACGCCGGAGATCGAGCAGAACCTGCGGCGCGCCGGTGCCGCCGACGCACGCGTCTCCTTCACTCCCGTCCTCGCCCCGATGTCGCGGGGGATCCTCGCCACGGCGAGCGCTCCGCTCGCAGCCGGAGTCGACGCCGACGCGGTCCGGGTGGCGTACGAGAAGGCCTACGCCGACGAGCCCTTCGTCCACCTGCTCCCCGAGGGACAGTGGCCGGCCACCAAGGCCGTGCTCGGATCCAACAGCGTCCACGTCCAGGTCGCGGTCGACACCAGGGTCGGGAGGGTCGTCGCGGTCGGGGCGATCGACAACCTGACCAAGGGGACGGCCGGCACGGCGATCCAGTCCATGAACCTCGCGCTCGGGCTTCCCGAGACGCTCGGTCTGCCGGTCGTCGGGGTGGCGCCGTGAGCGTGACCGCACCTCAAGGCTTCCGTGCCGCCGGCGTCGTCGCCGGTCTCAAGTCGACCGGTGAGCCCGACGTCGCCGTCGTGGTCAACGACGGCCCTCGCGCCGGTGCCGCCGCCGTCTTCACGGCCAACCGCTGCAAGGCCAACCCCGTCCTCTGGAGCGAGCAGGCGATCAAGGCCGGGAGCGCCCGTGCGGTCGTCATCAACTCCGGGGGAGCCAACTGCTACACCGGGACGGAAGGGTTCGCGACGACCCACCTGACCGCCGAGACGGCCGCCGGGCTGCTCGGGATCGCGCCGATCGAGGTCCAGGTGGCCTCGACCGGCCTGATCGGTCTGCTCAACGACCGCGACGACCTGCTCGCCGGGGTCCGGACGGCCGTCGCGTCCCTCGACGCCGAGGCCGGGCCCGACGCGGCGCGGGCGATCATGACGACCGACACCCGCCCGAAGCAGGTCGTGCTCGAGGGTGCGGGATACACCTTCGGAGCGATGGCCAAGGGCGCAGGCATGCTCGCCCCGTCTCTGGCGACGATGCTCGTCGTGATCACCACCGACGCCGTCCTGAGCGCCGAGGAGTGCGACACCGTCCTCCGGCACGCCACCGCACGCAGCTTCGACCGGCTCGACTCCGACGGCTGCCAGTCCACCAACGACACCGTCCTCCTGATGGCCAACGGCGCGTCCGGCGTAGAGCCGGACCTCGCCGAGGTCCAGGGCCAGCTGGAGACGCTGTGCCGCGACCTCGCGCTCCAGCTGCTCTCCGACGCCGAGGGCGCCGACCACGACATCGCGATCGACGTGGTCAACGCGGCCTCGGAGGCCGACGCGCTGGAGGTGGGCAGGGCCGTCTCGCGCAGTGCCTTGTTCAAGGCCGCGATCTTCGGCCGGGACCCCAACTGGGGGCGCATCCTCGCCTCGGTCGGCACCACCGCAGCGGCGTTCGATCCCGCCGACCTCGACGTTGCGATCAACGGGGTCTGGGTCTGCCGGAACAGTGGCCCAGGAGACCCGCGGGAGAAGGTCGACCTGGAGCCGAGGGCGGTCACGGTCACGATCGACCTGAAGGCCGGGTCCGCCGCGGGGACGATCTGGACCAACGACCTCACGCACTCCTACGTCCACGAGAACTCGGCGTACTCCTCATGAGCGGCACCGACCTGACGACCAACGTCCCGGCCCACTGGAAGCGGAAGACCGAGAAGGCCGCGATCCTGGCCGATGCGCTGCCGTGGCTGATGAAGTACCACGGCAAGATCATCGTCGTGAAGTACGGCGGCAACGCCATGGTCGACGACGAGCTCAAGCGGGCGTTCGCCGAGGACGTGATGTTCCTGCGCTACGCCGGCTTCCGGCCGGTGGTGGTCCACGGCGGTGGGCCGCAGATCTCGACGATGCTCGACCGGCTCGACATCCGCTCGGAGTTCCGGGGCGGGCTGCGGGTGACCACGCCCGAGGCGATGGAGGTGGTCCGCATGGTGCTCGTCGGCCAGGTCGGCCGTGAGCTCGTCGGGCTCCTCAACGCCCATGGACCTGTCGCCGTCGGATTGTCGGGCGAGGACGCCGGACTCTTCACCGCGGTCGCGACCGGCGCCGTCGTCGACGGCGAGGAGGTCGACCTCGGACTCGTAGGCACCGTGAGCGAGGTGCGTCCGGAGGCGGTTCTCGACCTGATCGAGGCCGGACGCGTCCCGGTGGTCTCGTCGGTGGCCCCAGACGCGTCGGGCCAGGTCCACAACGTCAACGCCGACACCGCCGCCGCCGCGCTCGCGGTCGCGCTCGGTGCCGAGAAGCTGCTCGTCCTGACCGACGTCGAAGGCCTCTACCGCGACTGGCCCGACAGCGACGACGTGATCGGTGAGATCGGCGTGGACGCACTGGAGGACCTGATGCCGAGCCTCGCCTCCGGCATGGTCCCCAAGATGGGCGCGTGCGCCCAGGCCGTACGAGGGGGAGTGCCACGAGCAACGGTCGTCGACGGCCGGGAGCCGCATGCCGTGCTGCTGGAGATCTTCACCGACGAGGGTGTCGGGACGCAGGTCCTCCCCGAGGCGGAGACCAAGGTACGGACCGCGTTGAGGAGGCAGGCATGAGTGCCGAGCGCACCAACCAGCAGGAGTGGCTCGAGCGCTACTCCGGCGCAGTCATGAACACCTTCGGTCCTCCGCAGCGCGTTCTCGTGCGTGGCGAGGGCGCGTACGTCTGGGACGCCGACGGCAACCGCTACCTCGACCTGCTCGCAGGCATTGCCGTCAACGTGCTGGGGCACGCCCACCCTGCGGTGGTCAAGGCGGTGACCGCGCAGATCGGCACCCTCGGTCACATCTCCAACTTCTTTGCCAGCGAGCCCCAGGTGAGCCTGGCCGAGCGGCTCCTGGCACTGCTCGGGACCGACGGCAAGGTGTTCTTCACCAACTCGGGCACCGAGGCCAACGAGGCCGCGTTCAAGCTGACACGGCGGACCGGTCGCACCCGCCTCGTGGCGGCCGCCGGCGGCTTCCACGGACGCACCATGGGTGCGCTCGCGCTCACCAGCAAGGAGGCCTACCGGGCGCCGTTCGAGCCGCTCCCGGGCGAGGTCACGTTCGTTCCCTACGGTGACGTGGAGGCGCTGCGGGCAGCGGTGGACGACACCGTGGCCGCGGTCGTGCTGGAGCCCATCCAGGGCGAGGCCGGAGCGGTGGTGCCCGGTGCCGGCTACCTGGCCGCCGCGCGCGAGATCACGAGCAGCCACGGAGCCCTGCTGTGGCTCGACGAGGTGCAGACCGGCATCGGTCGCACGGGCGCGTGGTTCGCGCACAGCACCGAAGGCATCGTGCCCGACGTCGTGACGCTCGCGAAGGGCCTCGGCGGCGGGATCCCCATCGGCGCCTGCATCGCCGTCGGTGAGGCTGGTGAGCTGCTCCAGCCCGGCAACCACGGTACGACGTTCGGCGGCAACCCGGTCGCCGCAGCGGCTGCCCACGCCGTGCTGGACACGATCGAGGGTGAAGGGCTCCTGGCGCAGGCGACCGCGACAGGGGAGAGGCTGCGCGCCGCGCTGGCCGATCACCCGATGGTCACCGATGTCTCGGGCGCCGGCCTTCTCGTCGGCATCGGGCTGCACGCTCCGGTGGCGCCGCAGGTGCAGGCCGCAGTTCTCGAGCGCGGCGTCGTGATCAACGCCGCCACTCCTCGACGGCTGCGGCTCGTGCCGCCGTTGATCCTGACCGCGGAGCAGGCCGACGAGGCCGTCGCGGTGATCATGCGCGTGCTCGACACGCACGCCAGCGAGGGGGAGAACGGATGAGGCACTTCCTGCGGGACGACGACCTGACACCTGCCGAGCAGACCGAGGTCCTGGACCTGGCCGACGCCCTCAAGGCGGCGCCGTACTCCCAGCGGCCGCTCGACGGGCCGCAGACGGTCGCGGTGATCTTCGACAAGGCCTCCACCCGGACGCGCGTCTCGTTCGCCGTGGGCGTCGCGGCGCTCGGGGGCAGTCCCCTGGTCATCGACGCGAGCAGCAGCCAGATGGGACGGGGCGAGAGCGTCGCGGACACCACGAAGGTGCTCGAGCGGATGGTGTCGGCGATCGTGTGGCGCACCTTCGCCCAGTCCGGCTTGGACGAGATGGCTGCCGTCAGCGGCGTGCCGGTGGTGAACGCGCTCAGCGACGACTTCCACCCGTGCCAGCTCCTCGCCGACCTCCTGACGGTCCGCGAGCACAAGGGCACGCTGGCGGGGCTCACCCTCACCTACCTCGGTGACGGCGCCAACAACATGGCGCACTCCTACCTCCTCGCCGGTGCCACCGCCGGGATGCACGTACGGATCGGTGCTCCGGACGACTATGCGCCCCGAGGCGACGTCCTCGACGACGCCGCCCGGATCGCCGCCTCCACGGGTGGTTCCGTCGCCGTCCTCACCGACCCGGTCGAGGCGGCGTCGGGCGCCGACGTCCTGGCGACCGACACCTGGGTGTCGATGGGCCAGGAGGACGAGAAGGCGCAGCGGGTTGCGACCTTCAGCCGGTACGGCATCACTGCGGACCTGCTCGCGCGCGCCGCCGACGACGCGATCGTCCTGCACTGCCTGCCGGCCTACCGAGGGCTCGAGATCGCCGCCGACGTCATCGACGGACCGCAGAGCGTCGTCTGGGACGAGGCCGAGAACCGTCTCCACGCGCAAAAGGCCCTCCTCGTGTGGCTGCTGGCTCGTACGGGCGGTGCCTCGTGACGACGATCCCGGCCACGAAGGCGGCGCGGCAGCAGAGAGTCGTCGAGCTCCTGCGGACGCGCGTCGTCCGGTCCCAGACCGACCTGGCCGACCTCCTCGCCGAGGACGGCGTGCTGGTCAACCCGTCGACGCTCTCGCGCGACCTCGTCGAGCTGGACGCCGTGCGAGTGCGGCACCCGGGCGGCGGCCTCGTCTACGCCGTCCCGGGAGAGGGCGGAGACCGTACGCCCCGCCCGGCCGTCGAGCCGGTCTCGGCGAACGCGCGGCTGGCCCGGTTGTGCAACGAGCTGCTGGTGTCGGCGGAGGGCTCGGCCAACCTGGTCGTCCTCCGAACACCGCCCGGCGCGGCGCAGTTCTTGGCCTCGGCCATCGACCACGCGGCGCTGGGCGCCCTGCTCGGCACGATCGCGGGGGACGACAGCGTGCTGGTGATCTGCAAGAACCCGACCGGGGGACCGGAGGTCGCGGAGGAGTTCCGCGCCCTGGCAAGCCCCGACACACTCACCTCGGCCGAGACCGGTGTCTCGGCGAAGAACAAGGAGACATCATGAGCGAACGGCTCGTACTCGCCTACTCGGGCGGACTCGACACCTCGGTCGCGATCGGCTGGCTCGGCCAGGAGGCCGACGCGGAGGTGATCGCGGTCGCCGTCGACGTCGGTCAGGGCGGCGAGGACATGGACGTGGTCCGCGAGCGCGCCCTGGCGTGCGGCGCCGTCGAGTCGATCGTGATCGATGCGAAGGACGAGTTCGCCGAGGACTACTGCCTTCCGGCGGTCCGGGCCAACGCGCTCTACCAGGACCGCTACCCGCTGGTCTCGGCGCTCTCGCGCCCGCTCATCGTCAAGCACCTCGTGGAGGCGGCGACCTACCACGGTGCGACGACGATCTCGCACGGCTGCACCGGCAAGGGCAACGACCAGGTGCGCTTCGAGGTCGGCGCCAAGGCGCTCGCCCCGCACCTCCAGGTCATCGCCCCGGTCCGCGACTACGCGTGGACGCGGGAGAAGGCCATCGCCTACGCCGACGAGCACAACCTCCCGATCGACGTCACCAAGAAGTCGCCGTACTCGATCGACCAGAACGTCTGGGGTCGCGCCGTCGAGACGGGCTTCCTCGAGGACATCTGGAACGGTCCGATCGAGGACCTCTACTCCTACACCTCCGACCCGGCGCAGCCGCGGGACGCCGACGAGGTCGTCATCGGCTTCGAGGCCGGAGCACCGGTCACGCTCGACGGCAAGCCGGTGACGATGCTCCAGGCGATCCAGCAGCTCAACATCCGTGCCGGCGCGCAGGGCGTCGGCCGGATCGACATGGTCGAGGACCGGCTCGTGGGCATCAAGAGCCGTGAGATCTACGAGGCGCCCGGCGCGGCGGCCCTGATCGCGGCCCACATGGAGCTCGAGAACGTGACCGTCGAGCGCGAGCTCGCCCGCTTCAAGCGCGGTGTCGACCAGCGTTGGGGAGAGCTGGCCTACGACGGGCTGTGGTTCTCGCCGCTCAAGGACTCGTTGGACGCCTTCATCGCGTCCTCGCAGGAGGCGGTGACCGGTGAGGTCCGGATGACGCTGCACGCCGGCAAGGCCACCGTGACCGGTCGCCGCTCCGCCACCAGCCTGTACGACTTCAACCTCGCGACGTACGACGAGGGCGACACGTTCGACCAGAGCATGGCCAAGGGCTTCATCGAGATCTTCGGCATGTCGAGCACGCTGGCCAGCAAGCGCGACCGGGCGTTGGCGGGGGAGTGACCGTGACCGGTGAGCAGGTCGCGGGAGACGAGCCGGTCGACGCAGCGGGCGGGGAGGCGGCGAAGCGGAGCGTGCTGTGGGGCAGCAGGTTCTCGTCGGGCCCCTCGCCCGAGCTCGAGGCGCTGTCGCGCTCGACGCACTTCGACTGGCGCCTCGCGCCGTACGACCTCGCGGGCTCGCGCGCCCATGCCCGGGTGCTTCGGCGCGCGGGGCTGCTGAGCGAGGACGACCTCACGGCGTTGCTGGCCGGCATCGACGCGCTGGAGGCCGACGTCGCCTCGGGCTCGTTCGTTCCCGCGCCCGGTGACGAGGACGTGCACACCGCCCTCGAGCGGGGGCTCGTCGACCGACTCGGCCCGGAGCTCGGAGGGCGGCTGCGCGCCGGCCGTTCGCGCAACGACCAGATCGCGACACTCGGCCTGCTCTACCTGCGGGACCACGCCGCCGAGATCGGCCGGCTGGTGCGAGCGCTGGTCGCCGCGCTCGCGGACCAGGCCGAGCGGCATCTCGGCGTCGCGATGCCGGGACGCACCCACCTCCAGCACGCGCAGCCGGTGCTGCTGAGCCACCACCTGCTGGCCCACGCGTGGCCGCTGGTCCGCGACCTCGACCGGCTCGCCGACTGGGATGCGCGCGTGGCCTCCGGGTCGCCGTACGGGTCGGGCGCCCTCGCCGGGTCGTCGCTCGGGCTGGATCCCGAGCAGGTGGCCTCCGACCTGGGGTTCACCGGGTCGGCCCCGAACTCGATCGACGGGACCGCGGCGCGCGACTACGTCGCCGAGTTCGCGTTCGTCGCGGCGATGATCAGCGTGGACGTCTCGCGCCTCGCCGAGGAGATCATCCTCTGGAACACCAAAGAGTTCGGCTTCGTCACGCTCGACGACGGCTTCTCGACCGGCTCCAGCATCATGCCGCAGAAGAAGAATCCCGACATCGCGGAGCTGGCCCGCGGCAAGGCCGGACGGGTCATCGGCAACCTCACCGGCCTGATGGCGACGTTGAAGGCGCTCCCGCTCGCCTACAACCGCGACCTCCAGGAGGACAAGGAGCCGGTCTTCGACACCGTCGACACGCTGGAGGTCCTGCTCCCGGCGTTCACCGGGATGATCGCCACCCTGACCTTCCACACCGAGCGGCTCGAGTCGCTGGCGCCGCAGGGCTTCGCCCTCGCGACCGACATCGCCGAGTGGCTCGTGCGCGAGGGCGTGCCCTTCCGCGAGGCGCACGAGATCTCGGGAGCGTGCGTCCGCGTCGCGGAGTCTCAGGGCAAGGAGCTGTGGGATCTCGGCGACGACGAGCTCGCGGCCGTCTCGCCGCATCTCAGGCCGGAGGTCCGCGACGTGCTCAGCGTCGAGGGATCGATCGCGTCGCGGGACGCCCGCGGGGGTACGGCACCGGTGCGCGTCGCCGAGCAGCTGGCGGAGCTTCGGACCCGGCTGGGCTGAGCCGGCACACCGGCCGGTGGTCGGCTCGACGTGACGTAGACCACGGGATGGTCCATCCTCGCAGGGGACGGACGTGCCGTACGGGCGCGCGCGACGGAACGAGGGACGATGCCGACTGACGTGAGGGACCCAGGCTCGCGGCGGGCGCGTGCCGCCTGGGTCGTGGTGCTGGTCACGGTGCTGACGGCCGTCGTCGCCGCCTGCGGGGTGACCCGCGGCGCCGACGAGGCCGACAACCGGCGCCTCCGCATGATGATCCCCAACAGCCCCGGGGGCGGCTACGACCTCACCGGACGTGCCGCCGCGCGGGTGATGGAGGACGACGGCCTGACCGGCCGATTCGAGATCACCAACGTGATCGGCGCCAGCGGCACCGTCGCGATGCAGCGCCTCCTCAACGAGCGTGACGCCGACGACCTCATGCTGACGATGGGGCTCGGCGTGGTCGGTGCGGTCTACACCAACCGGTCCGACGCCACCGTCGACAGAGCGACGCCGCTGGCGCGCCTCGTCGAGGAGTCCGAGGGCCTCCTCGTGCCGTCGGACTCGCCATTCACGACGGTCGAGGACTTCGTGAAGGCATGGAAGGCCGATCCCGGCAGCGTGTCGATCGGCGGCGGTTCCTCGCCCGGGGGACCCGACCACCTCTTCCCGATGCAGCTCGCCCAGGCGGTCGGCGTCGACCCGCGAGAGGTGAACTACGTCGCGTACGACGGCGGCGGCCCGCTGACGACGGCTCTCCTCGGCGCCAAGATCGACGTCGGGACGTCGGGTCTCGGTGAGTTCGAGGGCCAGATCGCCGAAGGCAGCCTGCGGGTCCTCGCGGTGTCGGGGGAGGAGCGGCTGGAGACCGTCGACGCACCCACCCTCAAGGAGTCCGGTGTCGACTTCGCCTTCAGCAACTGGCGTGGTGTGCTCGCGCCGCCGGGGATCAGCGACGAGCAGCGCGACGCCTTGGTGACGCTGCTCGAGGAGATGCAGGACACGGACGCATGGCGTGACGAGCTCGAGCGCAACGGTTGGACGGACGCCTTCCAGACCGGGGCCGAGTTCGAGGAATTCCTGGTCTCGCAGGACGCGCGGGTCGAGGACACCCTGAAGGAGCTGGGGCTGGTATGAGCGCGGCGAAGGCGGACGAGCCGTCGACGCGGGTCGTCGACCGCGCCCAGTACGCCCTCGCGGCGTTTCTCGCCGTGGTGGGCGGCTACGTGCTGTACGACGCCGCGACCCTGAGCGCCGGGTTCTCCGACCAGGTGCTGTCCCCGGCGGCGTTCCCCTACGTCGTCGGGAGCGCCCTCGTCGTGCTCGCGGTGCTGCTGGCCGTCGTCACCGCCCGAGGCGACGTGCCGGAGGCGGAGGCCGGCGAGGACGTCGACCTGACCGAGGGCGCCGACTGGCTCACCGTCGCCAAGCTCGTGGGCGTCTTCGTCGTCAACATCGTCCTCATCGACCTGCTGAGCTGGGCGATCACGGGGGCCCTCCTGTTCGCCGGCTGCACCTGGGTCCTGGGCAGCCGGACGCACGTGCGCGACCTCGCGATCGGCGCCGTCATGTCGGTCGGCACCTGGTACGGGTTCTACGTCGGGCTGGGCATCCCGATCCCGGCCGGGATCCTGGACGGGGTGCTCTGATGGACATGCTCCTCGACGGCTTCGCGACCGCGCTGACCCCGATCAACCTCCTCTACGCCTGCATCGGCGTGCTGCTCGGCACGTCGGTCGGCGTCCTGCCCGGCATCGGCCCGGCGATGACCGTGGCGCTGCTGCTGCCGGTGACCTACAACGTCTCGCCCGAGGGCGCCTTGATCATGTTCGCGGGGATCTACTACGGCGGGATGTACGGCGGCTCGACGACCTCGATCCTGCTCAACACGCCAGGGGAGTCGTCGTCGGTGATCACCGCGATCGAGGGCAACAAGATGGCGAAGGCGGGCCGCGCGGCCCAGGCGCTCGCCACCGCGGCGATCGGCTCGTTCGTCGCCGGCACCATCGGGACCGTGCTCCTCGTGGCGCTCGCGCCGAGCGTCGCCGACTGGGTCGTGAACCTCGGTGCTCCGTCGTACTTCGCGATCATGCTGCTCGCCCTCGTGGCGGTCACCGCCGTCCTCGGCGACTCCAAGCTGCGCGGGTTCATCTCGTTGTCGCTGGGTCTGTCGATCGGCCTGGTCGGGACGTCGACGGGTCAGCCGCGTCTCACGTTCGGCAACTCGCTGCTGGCCGACGGCATCGACATCGTGGTCGTGGCGGTCGCCATCTTCGCGATCGGGGAGGCGCTGTGGGTGGCGGCGCACCTGCGGCGTCGCCCGCTCGAGATCACGCCGGTCGGTCGGCCGTGGATGGGGCGGGCGGACTGGTCGCGCTCCTGGAGGCCGTGGCTGCGTGGCACCGCGTACGGCTTCCCGTTCGGCGCGCTCCCGGCCGGTGGCGCCGAGATGCCGACGTTCTTGTCCTACATCACCGAACGCAGGCTCTCGAAGCACCCCGAGGAGTTCGGCCACGGCGCGATCGAGGGCGTCGCCGGTCCGGAGGCGGCCAACAACGCCTCCGCCGCCGGGACCATGGTGCCGCTGCTCGCCCTGGGGCTGCCCACCACCGCGACCGCGGCGGTGATCCTGGCCTCCATGCAGAGCTACGGCCTGCAGCCGGGACCCGGCCTCTTCGACAACGAGCCGGAGCTCGTGTGGGGCCTGCTCGCCAGCCTCTTCGTCGCCAACACCCTGCTGCTCGTGCTCAACCTCCCGCTCGCGCCGGTGTGGGCGAAGCTGCTGCGCACGCCGCGGCCGTACCTGTACGCCGGGATCCTCTTCTTCGCCTCGCTCGGCGCCTACAGCGTCAACTTCCAGTGGTTCGACCTGCTGGTGCTGCTCGCGTTCGGGCTCCTCGGCCTCGCGATGCGACGGTTCGCGCTGCCGGTGCTGCCTCTCATCATCGGCGTCATCCTCGGTCCCCAGCTGGAGTACCAGCTCGGGCAGGCGCTCCAGCTCTCCGAGGGAGACTGGACCACGCTGCTCTCCGAGCCGGTCGCCGTCGTCGCGTACGTGGTGATCGCGCTGATCGTGCTGGTCCCTCTCGTCGCCCGGTTGCGCGGTGGCGGCACCGACCCGCTGGAGAAGGAGCTCGACGACCTGGAGAAGGAGGTCCGCCCATGACCGTCGTCGTGGCCTACAGCGAGGACGACCAGGGACGCGCCGCCCTCGCCCACGGTGTGGCGGAGGCGAGGTTGCGGGACACCGACCTCGTGGTCGTCAACGCGACCCGCGGGGACTCCTACGTCGACCGGCGGTTCGCCGCCGGCAGCGCGGCCGACCACCTCCGTGAGGAGCTCGTGCGGCTGGGCGTCGACGCGGTCGTCCGTCAGCCGATCGACCCCGACGTCGCCGGCGCGGTGCTCGCCGTCGTCGCGGAGGTGGGTGCCGACGAGCTCGTCATCGGGATCCGTCACCGGTCCCCGGTCGGGAAGATGATCGCCGGGAGCGTCGCCCAGCGACTCCTCCTCGACTCTCCCGTCCCCGTCCTCGCGGTGAAGCCGGACGGCCCGGCACACTCGGCAGTGTGACGGACGAGATCGAGACGCAGGCGCGGCACCTGCTGGGAGCGACCCTGACACGTGGTGACGTGACCGTGCGGATCACCGAGGTCGAGGCGTACGGCGGGACGGGCGACCCGGCGTCGCACGCCTTCCGTGGGCCGACGCCGCGCAGCGGGATCATGTTCGGACCGCCCGACGTGCTCTACGTCTACCTCTCGTACGGGATGCACTACTGCGCGAACGTGGTCGTGGGGGCCGACGGTGACGCGTCGGCCGTGCTGCTGCGGGCCGGTGAGGTGGTGCGGGGCGTCGAGACAGCCCGTGACCGGCGTGGGGGAGTGCCCGACGTCCGACTCGCTCGAGGCCCTGCCAACCTGACCTCGGCGCTCGGGATCACCATCGAGCAGAACGGGGCCACGCTCGACGGACCTCAGGTCGTGCTGCACCGCGACGCGCCGATCCCGGCCGAGGCCGTCAGTGCCGGGCCCCGGGTGGGGGTCTCACGGGCGGCCGACGTCCCGTGGCGGTTCTGGGTGACCAACGACCCGACGGTCTCGGCCTACCGCCGCAGCCCCCGGGCCGGCGACGCGGAGCCTCTGTGAGGATGGCGGCATGACTCGCTCCTGGCTCGTGACCGGACTCATGGTGTGCCTCGTGTCGTGCGTCCTCGCCGGGTGCGGCAGCGCCGCCGATGTCGCGACGGGTCGCTCAGGACCAGCCGGTGCCGCGGCGGCCGTCCCGACGCTCACCGACGGCGGCGGCGTGGTCGTCACCGCCCGCGACCTCGACCCCGCGGGCTCGTTCCCCGAGCAGGCGACCGCGGTGGCCGTCTACGTCGAGCCGCTGTGCCCGCACTGCAAGGCGTTCGCCGCTGACCAGGGGCGGCTGCTCGAGGCGCGGCTCGCGGAGGGCGCGATCACGCTCGAGTACCGGTTGGTGTCGTTCCTCGACAACGGCAGCACCGACCGCGCCTCCGCGCGGAGCGTCAACGCCGGATTGTGCGTCGCCGCCGCCGAGGGGGCGGCGGAGTACGCCGCGTTCGTCGCCGCTCTCCTGGAGCATCAGCGCCCGGGCGGTCTGTCCGACACCGACCTCGTCGGACTCGCCGATGAGGTCGGCGCCGCTGACGCGAGGTCCTGCATCGAGACCGGGCAGCACGCCGGGCTGGTCCCTGAGCTCACCGAGGACGCGCTGGGCAAGATCGACGGGACACCGGCCGTCGAGGTCGACGGCACCATGCTGACGAGCACGCCGACGACGGTAGAGCTCACCGCGCTGCTCGGCCGTACGACGGTCTGAGCGGCTGGCCGGCGCCGGGGACGTCACCCGGTCAGCGCCACCGCGTCGAGCGCGGTCACGAGGGCTCCGACGACCGAGGCCTTGTCGCCCAGCGTGGACAACCGCACCTCGATCGCTCCCTCGAGCCCGTCGACCGCGTGACGGCGCAGACCGTCACGGATGCCGTCGACGAGGATCTCGCAGGCCAGGTCCCCGCCCACCACGATCACCTCAGGGCTGAGCAGGTTCGCGAGGATCGCCGACCCTTGCCCGAGCGCCCGGCCGGCGTCCTCGAGGAGGCGCCGGGCGCCCGCGTCTCCTGAGACGGCGAGGTCGGCCAGGTCGTGGACGGCCAGGTCCGGGGCCCGTCCACGCAGCTGCTCGATCAGTCCGCTACCCCCGGCGTACGCCTCGAGGCACCCACGGCTGCCGCACCGGCACAAGGGTCCGCTCTCGTCGAGCGTCACGTGGCCGAGCTCACCGGCGGTGCCGAGCCCGCCGCGATAGAGGCGGCCGTCCAGCACCAGTCCGCAGCCGATGCCGGAGGAGGCCTTGAGGTAGGCCAGGGTCGTCACCCCGGGATCGTGGTGGTGCTCGGCGAGCGCACCGAGGTTGGCGTCGTTGTCGACCAGGATCGGGATGCCGAGCACGGCCGAGGCCACGTCGGCCGCGGCCACGCCGACCCAGCCCGGGAGGATCGAGCCGGCCGTGATGCGGCCGTCCTTCGTGATCGGCGCGGGGAGCCCGAGGCCTCCGGCGCGCACGGCGTCGCGGCTCTCCCCGAGCTCGGCGAGCAGGTCGTCGAGGAGCTCCTCCGCCAGCGCGAGGCCGTCTGCGTACCGGTGATCGTTGTCCAGCGGGCGGCGTACGCCGACCAGCGGGCGGCCGGCGAGGTCGCCGAGCGCGACCTCGAGGTGGGAGTGACCGAAGTCGAGTCCTGCGACGAGTCCGGCGCGACGGGAGATCTGGACCGTGAGGCCTCGACGGCCGGCTCCGCCGGAGGTCTCGACGAGCCCGGTGGCGACGAGCTGGCGGACGATGTTGGACACGGTCGCGGGCGCGAGATCGGTGCGGCGGGCTATCTCGGCCTGGGACACCTCCGTGGCGGTGCGGAGGACTCCCACGATGCGCTCGAGGTTGGCAGAGCGCAGCGCCGAGGGCGAGCCGGTGGGAGGCATGGGCACAACCTAATCAGATCTCGTGAGTCGTCAAGAGGTGAACATTTCACAGATATGTTTCGATTCTGCAACGCTCATTCGTTCATGACTTGACGATTACGCGGAAGGTCCCAAGACTGTCGGCGGCGGACCTGCAGCTGTCCGCACCACATCATCTGGGAGGACATCGTGAACAAGTTTGCGCGCACCGTCGTAGGGGCGGCGTCGGTCGTGGTTCTCACGGCCGCACTGGGCGCTTGCGGCGGAGACGACGACGGCGACGGAGGTGGCAGCGACAGCAAGACGATCGCGCTGCTGCTCCCCGAGACGAAGACCACCCGTTACGAGGCGTTCGACAAGCCGCTGTTCGAGGCCAAGGTCAAGGAGCTCTGCGACGACTGCGACGTCAAGTACCTCAACGCCGACCAGGACTCGGCGAAGCAGCAGCAGCAGGCCGAGTCGGCGATCACCGACGGTGCCGCCGTGCTGGTGTTCGACCCGGTCGACGGCGACGCCGCGGCCGGCGCCGTGAAGTCGGCGCAGTCGTCCAAGGTCCCGGTCGTGGCCTACGACCGGTTCATGGAGGGCGCGGACTACTACCTGTCCTTCGACAACGAGAAGGTCGGCGAGCTCCAGGGTCAGGCGCTGGTCGAGGCCACCGGTGGCTCCGGCGACATCCTGATGCTCAACGGTTCGCCCACCGACCCGAACGCCGCCCAGTTCAAGAAGGGCGCGCACAAGGCCATCGACGCCAGCGGACTGACCGTCGCGGCGGAGTACGACAACCCCGACTGGAGCCCTGACAACGCTCAGAAGTTCGTCACGTCGCAGCTCAACAACGTCGACGGCGCCGCGCTCGCCGGCGTGTACGCCGCCAACGACGGCCAGGCCGGTGGCGTGATCGCTGCCCTCCGCGCCGACGGCATGACGAAGTTCCCGCCGGTCACCGGTCAGGACGCCGAGCTCGCCGCGATCCAGCGCATCGTCAGCGGCGACCAGTACATGACGATCTACAAGTCGATCAAGACCGAGGCCGAGAAGGCCGCCGAGGTGGCGGTCGCCATCGTCAACGGCGACGACGTCGGCGAGACCACCGACTACGAGGGTGTCGACTCGTTCATCTTCGACCCGGCGGTCGTCACCAAGGACAACATCAAGGACACGGTCGTGGCTGACGGGTTCTACACGGTCGAGGACATCTGCACCCCCGAGTACGCCGACGCGTGCAAGGCTGCGGGCCTCAGCTGATCAAGCCTTCGGGGTCCGGGTGGTCACGCGCGTCGTGACCACCCGGGCTGTTCCCGTTCCTCACCATCAGCGAAGGACATCATGAACGACGGCAGCCAGCCGATCCTCTCGCTGCGCGGCATCGACAAGCGCTTCGGCGCCGTGCAAGCCCTCAGCGACGTCTCCGTCGACGTGCGCCCCGGTGAAGTGGTCGCCCTGGTCGGCGACAACGGCGCCGGCAAGTCGACCCTCGTCAAGATCATGTCGGGCGTGTACCAGCCCGACGGCGGCGAGATCGTCTTCGACGGACGCCCCGTCACGATCAACGGGCCGAAGGCCTCGCAGGCCCTCGGCATCGCGACGGTCTTCCAGGACCTTGCTCTGTGCGACAACCTCGACGTCGTCGCGAACCTCTTCCTCGGCCACGAGCGCACCAAGGCCGGAGTGCTGGACGAGGTGGAGATGGAACGCCACTCGTGGGAGCTCCTGCAGCAGCTCTCGGCCAAGATCCCGTCCGTGCGCATCCCGATCGCCTCGCTGTCCGGCGGACAGCGCCAGACGGTCGCCATCGCCCGCAGCCTCGTCGGTGAGCCCAAGGTCGTCATGCTCGACGAGCCGACCGCGGCGCTGGGTGTGGCCCAGACGGCCGAGGTCCTCAACCTGATCGAGCGGTTGCGCAAGCGTGGGCTCGGCGTCGTGCTCATCACGCACAACATGGCCGACGTCCAGGCTGTCGCGGACCGGATCTACGTCCTCCGGCTCGGACGCAACAGCGCCGAGTTCGCGATCGGCGAGGTCACGACGGAGCAGCTCGTCGCTGCCATCACCGGCGCCTCCGACAACGTTGTGGCCGAGCGTGCGGCCCGCGACCGCTCGGGGTCCCCGATCACGCCGGACGCCATCGACCCGTACGCCGTCCTGCCGGACGGCGCCGGCGGGCCGGGGCACGTGAGCCCCGACCCCGACCAGGAGCGCGACGCATGACCACGACCTACGACAAGACCGACGAGCGGCTCCTCGAGAGCGAGTCGCCCCGCGCCGTCCTCAGCGGCTTCGGGCGACGGATCCGGTCGGGCGACCTCGGCATGGCCCCGGTCATCATCGGCCTGGTCCTGATCTGGCTGATCTTCTTCCTCCAGAACGACCGGTTCCTCTCCTCGCGCAACCTCGTCAACCTCAGCCTCGACTCCGCGACGATCGGCATGATCTCGCTGGGGATCGTGCTCGTCCTGCTCCTCGGCGAGATCGACCTCTCGGTCGGCTCGGTGAGCGGCGTCGGCGGTTCGATCATGGCCGTGCTGCTGGTCTATCAGGGGTGGCCGCTGCTGACGGCGATCCTCCTCGCGCTCGCCGTGGGTGTCGCGATCGGCACGTTCTACGGCCTGCTCTTCACGCAGTTCGGTGTGCCGAGCTTCGTGATCACCCTGGCCGGACTCCTCGCGTTCCTCGGGGTCCAGCTGTGGGTGCTCGGGAGCCGCGGCACGGTCAACCTCCCGATCGACTCGTGGATCATCGAGTTCGCCAACTTCTCCTACCTGCCCGACCCGGTGTCGTACGCCCTGGCCGTCGCGATCGGTGCCGTCTATCTCGCGCTGCGGCTGCGCACGATCCGTCGCCGCCGTGCGGCGAACCTGTCGGCGCCGTCCCTGCGGGGCGCGGTGATCCGGACGGTGCTGATGGTGGCCGCGATTCTCTTCGGCGCCTGGTACCTCAACCAGGACCGCGGCGTCGGCTACATGCCGTTGTTCTGGGTGGCGATGATCGTGGCGGTCGACCTGATCCTCCGCAAGACGCGCTTCGGACGGTCGGTCTACGCGGTCGGCGGCAACGAGGAGGCAGCCCGGCGCGCCGGCGTGCCGGTGAACAGGGTCTACATCACCGTGTTCGCCGCAGCCTCGACGTTCGCCGTCCTCGGCGGGATCCTCGCCGCCGGCCGGCTGCAGTCGGTCGCCCAGTCCAGCGGTGGCACCGACACCAACCTGATGGCGATCGCGGCCGCGGTCATCGGCGGGACCAGCCTGTTCGGGGGTCGCGGCTCGGCGTACGCGGCGCTCTTCGGGATGCTCGTGCTCCAGTCGATCACCAGCGGTCTGAACCTCATCGGCGTGGAGGCCGAGGTTCGCTACATCGTCACCGGCGCGGTCCTGCTGCTCGCCGTCACGATCGACTCCCTGTCGAGACGGGCGCGCCGGAGCTCCGGCACCGCTTAGCCCTCGTCCGGGAGTCTCACCGGGGCGTCGTCGCTGCTGCGGCGACGCCCCAAGGCTTTCCCAAGGGATCCGCAAGCGGCTCGCGTGAGGCTCGTTGTCATCCAGACCGGATGACAAGGAGCACTGGTGATGTCCAGCATGTTGTACCGCCTCGGTCGAGCGACCGCGGCGCACCCGTGGCGCACGGTCAGCGCATGGCTCGTCGTGGTCGTCGGGGTGCTCGCGCTCGCCGCGAGCGCCGGAGGCACGACCCAAGACGACTGGGACGTGCCCGGCGCCGAGGGCCAGGTCGGCCTCGACGCCCTCCGCACCCACCTCCCGGAGTCCGGTGGCGCGAGCGCACTGGTCGCCGTCCACGACCCTGACGGAGGCGCGCTCGTCCGAGCCGACCTGTCCCGGATCGCCGGCACGCTGGAGGACGTCCCGCACGTCGCTCAGGTCTCGCCCCCGAGGCTGTCGGCCGACTCCGACACGGCACTGCTCACCCTGCGCTACGACGTGCCGGTCACCCACCACGAGGTCATGGGCGCGCTCGAACCATTGGAGGACGCGGTCTCGGCCGCGGGGGTCGACGGCCTCGACGTCGAGTACGGGGGAGAGGTCCCCGGGTCGGCGATGGAGATGAGCGGCCGTGGCGAGCTGATCGGCGTGAGCGTCGCTCTGGTCATCCTCGTGCTCACGTTCGGCTCCGTCGTGGCAGCAGGTCTGCCGCTCGCGGTCGCCCTCGTGGGTCTCGCGGTCGGGAGCGCAGGGGTCACGCTGCTTGCCGCGGTGATCGACGTCAGCTCGACCGCCCCGACCGTCGCGACGATGGTGGGGCTGGGCGTCGGCATCGACTACGCGCTGCTGCTCGTGACTCGCTTCGTCGAGGAGCTCCGCCGCGGCCGGTCCAGGGTCGACGCCGCAGGGACCGCGGTGGCGACCGCCGGCCGCTCCGTGGTGTTCGCGGGCCTCACGGTGCTCGTGTCGTTGACGGGCCTGGGCCTTGCCGGTCTGCCGACGTACTCGGCGTTCGGGGCGGCGACCGCGATCGCGGTCGCCTCGGTCATGGCGACCGCGCTGACGCTGGTGCCCGCGCTCTGCGGTCTCGCCGGCCATCGCCTCGTGGCGCGGAAAGACCGTGGGCGTCCCTACGAGAACGGTGGCCCGCGCAGCGTGCGCCGGACCCTCACGGGACGGTGGGCGCGCCGGGTCTGCGAACGGCCGCTCCCGTGGGCGCTCGCGGCACTCGTCGTCCTGATCGCCCTGGCTGCACCCGCGCTCGGCATGCGGACCTTCCCGCAGGACGCCAGCGCGGACCCTGCCTCGTTCACGACCCGCCAGGCCTACGACCTCGTCGCCGCGGAGTTCGGGCACGGCGCCAACGGGCCGTTGACCTTCGTGAGCGACACCGGTGCGGTCGACCCCACCGACACCGAGCGCCTCCGCTCCGACCTCCTCGACGACCCGCGCATCACGTCGGTCGGTCCCGCGACCACGTCGGTCGACGGGGCGATCACCGTCTTCGACGCGCAACCGGCGACGGGTCCGCAGGACGAGCGCACCAGCGACCTCATCGCGTCTCTACGGACCGATGGGCTCCCTGACGGCGTCGAGCTGACCGGCACGACGGTGATCCTCGCCGACATCTCGACCATGCTGTCCGAGCGGATGTGGGTGGTCGTCGGCTTCGTGGTCCTCGTCTCGATGCTCCTGCTCGCGATGATGTTCCGGTCGGTCATCATCCCGCTCAAGGCCGCCACGATGAACCTGCTGTCGATCGGTGCCGCGTACGGGGTCGTGACCCTCGTCTTCCAGCACGGGTGGGGCTCGTCCCTGCTCGGGATGGACCGCGCTGTCCCTGTCTCGAGCTGGGTACCGATCCTGATGTTCGCGATCCTGTTCGGGCTCTCGATGGACTACGAGGTGTTCCTGCTGTCACGGATCCGCGAGGCCTGGTTGCGGACGGGGGACGCGCGGGGATCGGTGGTCACCGGCCTCAGCGCGAGCGCACGGGTGATCTCGAGTGCGGCGGCGATCATGGTGGCGGTCTTCCTCGGGTTCGCGACCGAGGACACCGTCCTCGTCAAGATGCTGGGACTCGGGATGGCGGTGGCCGTCGCACTCGACGCGACCCTGGTCCGCCTCGTGCTCGTCCCGGCCACGATGACGCTGCTCGGTCGCGCGAACTGGTGGCTGCCGCCCTGGATCGACCGGCGGCTCCCGCACGTACGCGCCGAGCTGGACGCCGGCGCAGTCACCGCACCGGCGCCGTCCGGTCCTGGTGCGACCGACGAGAGAGAGCAGGCTCCGGCATGAACGGCATGAAGGGCACGAACGACATGAACGGCACGACGCGCGAGCACCCCCTCCAGCACGAGGTCACGGCGGTCGTCGAGGCCGCACGGACGACGCCGCTCGGCGACCGGTTGGCGTGGGCACGCCTGCACCGCCGCTGGGGCCGGCTCAGCGGCGCACCACAGACCGAGGCTTTGATGCGCCAGGAGACCGATCTGGCGGAGACCATGGCGGTGTGCGGGGAAGGGCTCGCGTGGATGGCCGGCAACGGAGATCGCGCCATCCGGGCGGCGCTTCTCGTCAGGCTCGTGCAGACCGGGCGGCGGATCGACTGTCTGCTCGCGGGCAGCGGCACCCTGACGCCCTGAGCGCCGCCGAGGCTCAGAAGCCGTGCAGGTCCCGTTGACGGAGGAACCACTGCTCCGCCAACGGGATCTGCCACGTCTGCATCAGCCGTACGGCGTCGTCGGCGTGCCGCGTCGCGAGCCCGATGTCGTCGTCGGCAGCGGCGGCGAGCGCGAGGAACGCGTCGACCGGTCCCATGGCGATCGTCGAGCCGGCGCTCAGGACGCCCCCGCGCAGCGGGGCGAGCCGATCGTAGGCGGCTGCTGCCAGGTCGCCGTCGCCGAGAGCGAGCCCGACCTCGGCCCCGAACCCCCAGATCAGCGGAGCGATCCAGCTCTCGTCGTCGAGCGTCGGTCGTGAGGTCTCGAAGAGCTCCCGGGCCGCGTCCGTACGACCGAGTCGCAGCAGGAAGCCGGTCGCGGCCATGTGGATCGGCACCCGCGCTGCCGCCACCAGCTCATCGAGGACGCCGTCCTCGCGGTCGTCGAGACCACCCCAGATCGCGAGCACGAGCATCAGGCCGCCGACGGCGTCGTACTTGTGGGGCACGGCGATGGTGTCGACGAGCGTCATGAGGCCGTCCAGGGTCGCTCGGGCCTCCTCGAGCTCGCCGCGCATCGCGAGCCACGGCAGGCGCATGCAGTCCAGGAACCACCGGACGTAGGTCAGCTGGAGATCGTCCGCGAGACCGTCGGCCTCCGCCAGGTCACGCTCGAGGTCCTCGACATGACCGAGCTCGCCGTGGACCGCGGCCCGCTGCGCGAGCGCCATCGCCTCACCCCGGGCATCGCCGAGCCGGCGGGCGATCGCGACCGCCTCGTCGGCGAGTGCCAGCCGTTGAACGGCCGTCCACGGACGCCAGACCGCCAGGAACGCCGCGGAGCACATCTCCATCAGGAGCGCGTCGTCACCGAGCCGTCGCGCCATCTCGAGTCCTTCGGCGACGAGCAGCTGGCACTCGGACTCCGTGGCGCTGTAGTACACCTCGTTGGCCAGGCTGATCAGCAGCGTGCACCGCAGGGGCGAGTCCCCGCCCGGCAGCGCGGCGAGAGCGCGCCGCTGGGCGCCGACGATGGTCTCCTTCGTCTCGCCGAAGGTCGGGCTCTGCCACAGCGCGCCGCGCGTCGTCGCGACCGCGGCCCGGGCGAGCAGCTCGGGGTCGCCGAGCTTGTCCGCCACCGTGATCGCCTCCTCGACGGCGTCGGTCAGGTCGTCCCAGCGGGCCGCCCAACGCGTCGCGTCGGCGCGCGCCAGCAGGAGCTCGTACCGGTCGGAGAGGGTGGCATCGGGGTCGAGGTCGATGCGGCTGAGGGCCAGGGCCAGGAGCTCGGCGGCCTCCTCGTGGCCGTGGCGGCGCTGCGCGGCGAGCGCGGCCCGGTACGCCGACGTCCACGCCTGCGCGGCATGGTCCTCACCCGCATCGGCCCAGTGCCGCGCGATCTCCGCGGTCCGGCTGGAGGCGCGCTGGTCGAGCCGGAGCGCCTCGGCGATCCGGGCGTGCATGCGCTGGCGGCGCGACGGCGACAGCGTCGCGTACACCGCGTCCCGCACGAGCGCGTGCGAGAAGCGGAACCGGTCGTCCCCCTCGTCGCGCACCATCCCCGCGGAGGTCGCGGGCTCGAGGCGGTCGAGGACCGTGAGGTCGTCGAGCCCTGTGCTGCTCACGACGGTGGGCAGGTCGAAACGTCGTCCCACGACGGCGGCGTGACGGAGCACGTCGAGCGTGCCGTCGGGCACCGCGGCCAGTCGGCGCCGTACGACGTCGGTGACGGCGGTCGGCGGCTCGAGCGCCACGTCGCCCCCCGCCTCGTCGAGGAGCCGGGCGTACTCGACCACGAAGAAGGGGTTGCCGTCCGTACGCTCCTGCATCACCCGGGCCGTCGCAGGGGCGACGGGGTGCGAGGAGAGGGCCGTCAAGACTTCCCCGGTCTCCGCCGCGGAGAGACCCGTCAGCGCCACTGACACCGCGTGCCTGCGCGCGAGCGCCTCGAGCGTCTCCGCGACGGCCCCGTCCTGCTCGGCGTGGGTGCGCATCGTCACCATCAGGAGCAACCGGCCCTCGTCGGCGACGGCGCAGAGGTGGCGCAGAACGCCCAACGAGGACGGGTCGGCCCACTGGAGGTCGTCGAGCGCGACGACCAGCGGCTGCTCGTCCGCGGCGTCGAGCACCTGCCGGCAGATCTGCTCCCACGCGGCGAACCTCTCGCTGTCCGGGTCGCCGCCCACGGCGGTCGGGACGTCGCCACCCAGCCCTTCGAGAACGGCTTCCCACGGCCACAGCGGCGGCGCGCCGCTGTCCTGGGAGCAGCGTCCGACGAGGACGCGCGCTCCGCGCTCGCGGGCGCGCGCCAGCACCTCGGCGACGAGGCGCGACTTGCCGATCCCCGGCTCACCCACGAGGCAGGCGAATTGCGGGCGCCCGGTCTCGGCCACCTCGTACCGGTCCAGGAGGACGGCCAGCTCGCGGTCGCGGCCGACCATCGGCCACGCAGGCAGCTGCGGCAGTCGGGGCTGAGGCCCTCGAGGGAGAAGACTTCGAGGGGGAGCGGGCGCCGTCTGCGGCTCGGCCGTCGCCGTCGAGGGTGACGACGGAGTCGTCTCGGTCCAGGTGATCGCCGGGTCCTGCCGCAGGATCGCCGCCTGTACCTCCTGCACCTGGGTCCCGGGCTGGATACCGAGATCCTCGTCGAGCGTCGAGGTGAGCACCCGGACGGCCTGGAGCGCGTCAGCCTGACGTCCGCTGCGCGCCAGGGCCACCGCGCGCAGCGTCCAGAGCCGTTCACGGAGGGGGTGCTGCGTCGTCAGCGACTCGAGCTCGGCCGCGACCGTCGCGTGCTCGCCCTGCGCGAGTCGTACGGCGGCGCGGTCCTCGCAGGCGACAAGACGTAGCTCGTCGAGACGGGCACGCTCGGCGACGGCCTGAGGGTGCTCGCCGAGTTCGTCGTACGGACGCCCGCGCCACAGACCGATGGCGGCGTCGAGGTCACGCGCAGCCTGCTCCAGCACGTCGGCTGTCGTGACACCGGGTCGGGGGATGGCGTGCCGGACGAGCGGACCGAGCCGCCGGTGGGCCCCGTGCATGAGATCGCTCGCGGTGGCGGCGTCGAGCGCGAGGCCCGACGTGTCGAGGACGTACCCACCGCTCGAGGTCCGCAGCGGCGGGTCCGCGTCGTCGGGCACCACGGTCGCCAACGCCCTGCGGAGGCCGGAGACGTAGGCCTGGAGCGTGCCGTGCGCACCGGCCGGGGGACGGCCGCCCCAGAGGTAGTCGATCAGGGTGTCGACGCTCTGGACGCTCCCGGCGCCGAGCGCGAGCGCGGCGAGCAGGACGCGGTGCTTGCGCGTCCCGAGCGCGACCGGCGGCGAGGCCTGCTCGCGGTGCATCTCGACCGGGCCGAGAACAGCGAGCCACATGGCCCTGAGCATAAGCGCGTGCCGGTCCCGGGACCGGCGATCTCCCGTACGCCGAGCCGATCCCGAGGGATCGTCCCACCATCGCGACCGCCGACCGGGGGCACGGAGTCGGGCGCCGTCACGGCGCGCTGCGTGCGCCGTGCGGCAGACTTGCAGGGAGATCGGCCTCGTTCCTGGCCGCGATCACCGACAGAGGAGACATCACGTGACCACCCATGTCCTGGACGACCTCGAGGCGCGCGGACTCGTCGCGCACTCGACGGACCGAGACGCCCTGCGCGCCGATCTGTCCGCGGGGCCGGTCACGTACTACGTCGGTTTCGACCCGACGGCGCCCAGCCTGCACATGGGCAACCTCCTCCAGCTGCTCACCGCGCGGCGCCTCCAGCTGGCAGGACACCGGCCGCTGATCCTCGTCGGCGGCTCGACAGGTCTGATCGGCGATCCCCGCGACGTGGGGGAGCGCACGATGAACAGCCGCGACACCGTCGCGGAATGGGTCGAGCGGATCCAGGCGCAGGTCGAGCAGTTCGTGTCCTTCGAGGGTGACAACGCCGCGCGCGTCGTCAACAACCTCGACTGGACGAAAGACGTCAACGTCATCGACTTCCTGCGCGACATCGGCAAGCACTTCCCGGTCAACCGGATGCTCGACCGCCAGGTCGTCGCGAGCCGGCTGGAGTCGGGGATCAGCTACACCGAGTTCAGCTATGTACTGCTCCAGTCGATGGACTACCTCGAGCTCTACCGCCGGTACGGCACCTCGTTGCAGACCGGCGGCAGCGACCAGTGGGGCAACATCACGGCCGGCGTGGAGCTGGTGCGGCGCGCCGAGGGTGCCAAGGTCCACGCACTGTCCACGCCCCTGATCACCAAGGCCGACGGCACCAAGTTCGGCAAGTCGACCGGGGGAGCGCTCTGGCTCGATCCCGAGATGCTCTCGCCGTACGCCTTCTACCAGACCTGGATCCAGGCGGAGGACACGAAGGTCGTCGAGTACCTCCGGCAGTTCACGTTCCTCGATCTCGAGGAGATCGACGCGATCGCGGCGGAGTCGGCCGAGAAGCCCGGGTTGAGGATTGCCCAGCGCAGGCTCGCCGCCGAGGTGACGGCTCTGGTGCACGGAGCAGACGAGGTCAAGGCGGCCGAGCAGGCCTCTGCCGCACTCTTCGGCCGGGCCGAGCTCGGTGATCTGCCCGAGTCGACGCTGCGAGCAGCCCTGAGCGAGGCCGGCCTGGTCGCCGTCCCACGGGGAACCACCGTCGTCGACGCATTGGTGAGCGCCGGCCTTGTCGACAGCCGGTCTGCGGCACGTCGAGCAGTGACCGAGGGTGGGGCGTACGTCAACAACGTCCGCGCCGAGGATCCCGAGGCGACGCTCGACGACGCCGGCCTGCACGGGGGCCTGGTGGTCCTGCGGCGCGGCAAGAAGGCGGTCGCAGGCGCCGAGGTGAGCAGCGCCTGACCGGTCTGTCCAGGCTTGTCCGAGAGATCCCCGAGGCTCGACGCCCCAACGCGGCGCCGGGCCTCGGGCTTTCCGACCCAAAACCCCCCTGACCTGCGAAGACAGTGTTTGTGAGCCAGCCCACACGACCCCGATTTGACCGGCCGTTTTCCGCCGCGTAATGTTCTTCTTGTTGCCGGGGACGGCGGCGGGCAAGGCCGAGAGGCCGGGCACGCGGCCCTGGTAGACACCCCCCTCTCTCTGAGACCACCGACCGGCTGGCCATCTTGGCTGCCGAGCAAAGCTCTGGTAGGTTTGGGGGTCGCGCCTTGGTCTGATGCTCCTGTGTGGGGTTGAGGGTTTTGTGTGTCTGATGTTTGAGAACTCAACAGTGTGTCAAAAGTCGACGAGATAATCAGCGACCTTGATGATGGCCTGGTTTTGCTGGGTTGTTGTTTTGGTCAAATTCCGTGACAGAATTATTTGTCAGCAAATAGTGATGTCCGGGGTTGAACGTTTTTGTTGTGCCTG
>NZ_JARBCJ010000069.1:0-15578 GCF_028803055.1 Mumia sp. | reverse complement strand
CCCGGGCTCGGCAAGACGGCGCAGGCGCTGCTCGCGGCCCAGTCGGCCGACGCCTATCCCCTGCTCGTGGTCGCTCCCAACGTCGTCAAGATCAACTGGGCGCGGGAGGCGCAGCTGTGGACCCCGCGGCGCACCGCCACCGTCATCCACGGTGACGGCACCACGATCGACGGGTTCGCCGACATCGTCGTCGTCAACTACGAGGTCCTCGACCGCCACATCGGCTGGCTCGGTGAGCACGGCTTCCGCGGCATGGTGGTCGACGAGGCCCATTTCATCAAGAACCGCAAGTCCCAACGCTCCCAGCACGCGCTCGAGCTCTCCGAGCGGATCCGCGCCCGGACCGCCCGGCCGCTGCTCATGGCGCTCACGGGCACGCCGTTGATCAACGACATCGAGGACTTCCGGGCGATCTGGCAGTTCCTGGGCTGGATCGACGACCGCAAGCCCGAGGCCGAGCTCATGGCGGCGCTGGAGGAGACCGGGCTGGAGCCGGGCGAGCCCGGCTTCTACGCCGCCGCCCGCAGGTGCGTCGTCGACCTCGGTATCGTCCGCCGCCGCAAGATCGACGTGGCCGCCGACATCCCGGCGCGTCGTATCGCCGACATCCCGGTCGAGCTCGACGGCGAGACGGGACGTTCTATCCGTGAGGCCGAGCGCGTGCTCGCCCGCCGGATGGTCGCCCGGTACGACAACGCGCTGGAGCACCGCGCGGCCGGCAAGGTCGTCGACGGGATCGACCGCGAGCTCGTCCGTCTCGTCGCCAAGTGGGAGCGCGAGGAAGACACGAACGAGACCGGCAACGTGTTCGGGATGATGCGCCGGATCGGTCTGGCCAAGGCGGGTCTCGCCGCCGACTACACCGCGCAGCTCGCTCGCAGCGTCGGCAAGGTCGTGTTCTTCGCCAAGCACCTCGACGTCATGGACGTCGCGGAGGAGACGCTCGCCAAGCGCGGACTCCGCTACGCCACCATCCGCGGCGACCAGACGTCGACGCAGCGCCAGCGCGACATCGACGCGTTCGTGAACGACCCCGACGTCGCGGTGATCGTGTGCTCGCTGACCGCCGCCGGCGTCGGCGTCAACCTTCAGGTCGCGTCCAACGTGGTGCTCGCCGAGCTCTCGTGGACCGACGCCGAGCAGACGCAGGCGATCGACCGCGTGCACCGCATCGGTCAGGCCGAGCCGGTCACCGCGTGGCGGATCATCGGCGCACAGACGATCGACGCGAAGGTCGCCGAGCTGATCGACTCGAAGGCCGCGCTGGCCGCGACGGCGCTGGACGGCGAGGCCCTCGACGAGAAGGCGTCGGCCGACGTCCAGCTCGAGGCTCTCGTCGGGCTGCTCACCGACGCGCTGGAGGAGCGGGGCGACTGACGGCCGTACGAGCGTGACGTCGTAACGCTGGGTGACACGTTGCTTGTCGCCCGGCGCTACGACGATCTAGACTCCGTCTACCGCAACGAACGACTCGCTCCGCGCGCGGGGCGACGCCTCTGGCACGGACGACCTCCGCGGCCGGGCACCACCGAAGACCCAGGCCCCTCGCCACCGCGCAGGGCCCCTGCGGCTCGGGCTCTGCGTCCCAGACCGCCCTCCCTCTCGAACGCCGGCGCCCCGGCGAGCGACGCAGTCGGACGTGCTTCACAAGCCACCGACACAGGAGCGAGTCCCATGAAGCGTTCGAGACCCTTCTTCCCTGCCGGCCGAGGCGGCCGATTCGTCGCCGCCGTCGCCGCGCTGACCCTGCTCGGCGGCCTCGGCACCGCCGCTCCGGCAGCAGCCGACGACGAGGTGGTGTCCCGAGGGATCACCATCCCCGCCTTCTACAACCCGCCGAGCTCCCTGCCGTCGGCCGACGGAGCGCTGATCCGTACCGCGCCGCTGAAGCTCGGGCTGAGCCTGCCCGGCCTCAACGGCCCGCTCCCGGGGACGGCGACCCGCCTGATGTACAAGTCGACCGACTCCAACGGGCAGCCCGTCGCGGTCACCGGCGCCTACATCGAGCCGTCAGCGCGGTGGACGGGCACCGGGCCTCGTCCGCTCGTCGTCCTGGCGCCCGGCACGCTCGGGCAGGGCGACCAGTGCGCGGCCTCTCTCGCGCTGGAGAACCCGGTGGCGCTCAACCTCACCGAGGGCACCGTGTCGGTCGGCTACGAGAACCTGGCGACGTACCGCCTGCTCGCCAAGGGCGTCGCGGTCGCGGTCACCGACTACGTCGGGCTCGGCGCCACCGACCGGCTGCACACCTACGTGAACCGCGTCGACGAGGGGCACGCCGTGCTCGACGCTGTGCGCGCCGCTCGTGGACTCGACTCGGCGTCGGTGACCGACGCCTCGCCCGTGGGTCTGTACGGCTACAGCCAGGGCGGCGGAGCCACGGCCGCCGCGGCGGAGCTGCAGCCCTCGTACGCCCCGGACGTCACCCTCTCCGGCGTGTACTCCGGCGCGCCGCCGGCCGACCTGGTGAAGGTGCTCCCCGGCATCGACGGGAGTGCCCTCGCGGCAGCCGCCGGATGGACCGTCAACGGTCTCGCCCAGAGCGAGCCGGCGCTGCGGCCGATCATCGACGCCTATATCAACGACAAGGGCCGCGCCGCACTGGAGGACGTGTCGACCCGGTGCGTCGGGGACGCGATCTTCGCCCACGGCTTCACCAAGACCAGGAGCTGGACCAAGCAGGGCATCTCGCTCGGCGACGTCGTCGCGCGTGAGCCGGCGGTCCAGGCGGCCATCGACAAGCAGCGCATCGGCCGGCTGCGCCCGACCGCCCCGGTCCGCGTCGCCACCGGCGTCGCCGACGACACGGTGCCTCACCGTCAGGCTCGACAGCTCGCCGTCGACTGGTGCGCCAAGGGCGCCAATGTCACCTACGAGCCTGTCTACCTCCCGAACCTCGGCAACAAGCTGGTGCTCCCCAACCACTTCTTGCCGATGCTCGAGGATCAGGGCCAGGCCATCTCGTGGGTGACCGACCGCCTCGCGGGCAAGCCGGCGCGGTCCAACTGCCGGTTCCTGCCGATCATGCCCTGATCCCCTCCCGTCCCCTCCCGTCCCCGTCCCCGATGTGTGCACTTCAGCCTGGTTCTCGGTGCCGGAGTCCTTGATCAGCTGCACACATCGGGGACGGGGCGGAGGTCCAACCGGACCCGATCGGTCCCCGCCGCGAGCGGGTACGAGAGGTGCTGGTGGACCAGCAGCCACCGCCCGTCCCTCCGGCGGAAGACACGGGTCGCACGCGACCAGGTGGTGGCCTCGTCGTCGTCACCATCCTGCGTGACCGCGACCCGGTCCAGGGACCACACCGCTGCGAGGTCACCGCGGACGACGATCTGGGGATCGACCACGTCGAAGTCGATCCGACCGGTTGTCGCCTCCAACCCGCGACGACAGCTCTCACGGACGTCCTCCAGCTCGCGCAGCAGGAGAGGCTCCTCGAGCTCGTACGACGTCACGTCCTGGGCGATGCCAGCCATCATCGCGTCGAGATCCTTGGCGGCGGTGTCCTCGTGCCAGCGCCTCAGCACGGCAGCGACCTCGGCCTCCCCCTCCGAGTCACGACGTCCGCTGTCCTCGGTGAACGAGTGGTGCTCGTGGGCGATGAGCCACCGTCCGTCGACCCTTCGCAGCCCGAGCGTGAGGCGGAGCCGCTGGTCTGGGTGCTCGTCGTGGGATCCTCGCGCGCGGCAGAGCACGAGACCGTGCGCGAAGGCGACGTCGTCTCCCGCGGTGACCTCGAGCGACTCCAGCACGAACTGGCCGTCGCCTCGCTGCCAGGCGAGGAAGTCGCTCCACGACGCCTCGTACGCCTTCATGCCCCGGACGCCCTCGTACGGCGGCGGGACGTCGAACATGACGATGTCGTCGGTGTGGTCGGCCAGCACCGCCTCGAGATCGGTCCCGCGGTCGACCGCGTCGATCCAGCGGGTGATCACGGAGCGGATGTCGGATTCGTGTTCCATCGGTTGCCTCCGGTCTGCAAGTCTGGGTTCGTGGAAGGAACCCCGGCGCAGACCGGAACTCATCGCGCCGAGCCCGACACCGACCTCACGAGCGCGCGTGCCGGCGACGCCGACGCGTTCGCCAGGCTGGTCGCGCCGTACGACCGCGAGCTGCTTCTCCACTGCTACCGGATGCTCGGATCGACCGCGGACGCGGCGGACGCCCGGCAGGAGACGCTGCTGCGCGCCTGGCAGGGTCTCGACCGGTTCGACGGCCGGCACCTGCGGGCCTGGCTCTATCGCATCGCGAGCAACCGGTGTCTGACCATGATCGACCGGCGCGGTCGACGTGAGCTTCCGATGACGCTCGCCGCCGGTGACGCCGAGGTGTCCTGGCTCGAGCCGCTGCCGGGGAGCTGGCTCGGGTCGACGCCCGAGGAGCAAGCGATCGATCGGGAGACCGTACGGCTGGCATTCGTCGCTGCGCTGCAGACCCTCCCTGCGGCACAGCGCGCCGTGCTTCTGCTGCGTGACGTCCTCGCCTTCAGGGCGGCCGAGGTCGCCGGCATCCTCGACCTCAGCGTGCCGGCGGTCACCAGCCTTCTGCAACGCGCCCGCGCAGCGGTCGCCGACGGGTTGCCGGCGCCGAGCTCCACGAGCGACGACGCCGGTCTCGACGCGTTGGCTGAGCGCTACACCCGCGCATGGGAGGCCGGCGACGTCGACCAGATCGTCGCCCTGCTCGCCGAGGACGTGCGCTACGCCATGCCGCCTGAGCCGCGCTGGTACCTCGGCTCAGCCTCGGTCGCCGCCTTCCTGCGAGACGGTCCCCTCCAGGCGAGGTGGCGGTTCCTGAGGACCGAGGCCAACGGTCAGCTCGCCTTCGCGACGTACATGTTCGACGCCCAGCACGGAGACTTCCGACCCGCAGGGCTGGACGTCCTCAGCGTGGCGGACGGCTCCGTACGGGAGGTCGTCAGCTTTCTCGATGCGGACTTCGCCGCGTTCGGCCTGCCGACGACGCTCCCCGCGTGAGCCCGCACGCAACCGTCCCGCCCGCGATTTGTGCACCTCATCAAGGTTTCGGATGGAACTACCTTGACCAACTGCACGAATCGGGGACGGGACGGGAGCTGGAGCGGACCGGCGGGCTACTTCTTGAAGGCGTCCTTGACGTTCTCGCCGGCCTGCTTCAGGTCGCTCTTGCTCTGGTCGGTCTTGCCCTCGGCCTCCTGGGACTCATCGCCCCGCGCCTTGCCGGCGGCCTCCTTGGCCTTGCCCTTGGCGTCCTCACCGGTGTTCTTCAGCTTGTCGTCGAGACCCATCGAGGTCATCCCCTTCGGTTGATCCTGCTCGGTCCTCCCATGGTGCCCCGTGGGAGGCGGTCTCACACATCGCGCGAGGTCCCCTCCGCGTACGCGGCCAGGTTCGCCAAGGACGAGGCCAGCCCGGCGCGGTGGTCGGCGGCGGAGATGCCCGCCGGCACGTCGTCGGCACGAACCTCGACGCGCGTCCCGCTCCCCGTCCACGCGATCGTCCAGGTCATCGTCATCGTCCCGGCGTACGCGGGATCGTCCGACGGGAACTCCACGGCCTCGACGACTCGCGCACCCGGCACGAGCTCGACGAAGCGGGCCTCGACGACGTCGGAGTCGGCGGTCGCCTTGCCGGTGACGGTGGTGACGTCGTCGTAGGTCAGCACCATCCGGTAGGACCCGCCCGGCCGGAGGTCGTACCGGTCGATTCGGGCGGTCATGCCGTCGGGCGGGAGCCACGCGACGCGCGCCTCCGGATCGGTCAACGCGTCGTAGACCCGCTGCGGCGGTGCCGCGACAGTGCGAGAGGCCGAGTCGGTGCGTCCCATGGTCTCAGCCGGCCGTGTGCTCGACCTCGACCGTGACCCGGTCGGGATAGAACGCCACGTGCCCGCGGATGCTCGCGACGGCGTCATAAGGCCCGGGGTACGTCCACCCGGCATCCTCGACGATGCCTTCGGGAGTGGTGATCGAGACATAGCTCGCCGTGCCCTTGAACGGGCAGTAGGTGGACGTGTCGGTCGGAGACACCACCGACGCGTCGAGGTCGGACCGAGGGACGTAGACGACCGGCGGATAGGTCGACTCCCGCAGCGTCAGAGCGGCGGTCGTGTCGGCGACGACGGTGTCACCGACCAGGACCCGGACCCTTGAGGGTGTCGGTTCCACGGAGATCGGATGAAGAGCATCGGGAAGACGGCGTCTGCGGCTCATCTCAGCGCCAACCGCCAGTACGACCGGCGTATTCCGGTCGAGCCCCGGTCAGACCATCGGAGGGAGGGCGCGCGTCTGCACCAGCATCTCCGCGACCCTGCGCAACCGGAGGTTGTGGTGCTGCGAGTAGCGCTTGAGGACCTCGAACGCCCGCGGCTCGTCGAGACCGAACCGCTCCATCAGGATCCCCTGTGCCTGACCGATCAGCTTGCGGGAGTCGAGCGCGAGCTGCAGGTGAGCCTCACGGTCGGCCCGGACGAGGGCTACCGCTGCGTGCCGGGCGAAGAGGTGCGCCAGCGCGCTGTCGTCCTCGTCGAAGAACCGAGGAACGCAGGAGTAGAGCGAGACCACACCGATCCGGCGTCCCTGGATCGGGAGCCCGACGGCGAGCAGACTCTTGAAACCGCGCTCGGACAGGCCGGAGGTCCAGTCGCGCCACCGCGTCTCTCGACCCAGGTCGCCGACACGGAGGGTCTGGTCCCAGTCGGAGCTGAGCCACGGGCCTTCCTGGCACTTCTCCTGGATCTCGTCGACCTCCACGACCAGGTCGCTGGTGGCGGCCACCGTCTCGAGGCGGCTGTTGCCGCGCAACAGCGTCACACCCGCCGCATCCATCTCGAGTGTCTCGCAGAGGTACGCGATGACCTGCTCGGCCGTCTCCTCGAGGGAATCAGCGGCATGCAGCTCCTCGACGATCTCGACCAGCTCTTGATGGTCGAGGCGCGCATCTTCCATACCGCAGCCGCTCCTGAACAGACTTGTCCCCGGGATCTGCCTGGCAGTCTAAGCAGCACATATTTTCTATCACCTTCGCCGCGGCGCGTCGTCATCGGCACGCGGCTCCGGAGGCTGGCGCTGGGTCAGGCAGGGTCGGCCGCGTGCATGTGGCCGTAGGCGTACTCGCTTCGTCGCAGCAGCATCGCGACCAGCATGAAGAGGGGCATCAGCACGTGCCCCAGCATCATCAGACCCATCTCGGCGAGCACACCGGCCCACAGCAGCGGGAACAGCACCCAGAACCCGGCGTACATGGCGAGGGTCATCTCCACGACGAGCTGGAGGCGGGCGCGATGGAACCGCATCCACGCCACCATCGTGATGCTCATCGCCGTCGCCATCGCCGTCGCGTCGACGTCGGGGCGCGAGGCCCACGCGGAGACGGCGGTCGACCCGGCCAGGACGCTCCACAGGGGGTAGAGGGCCGCCATGCCGACAAGCATGGCCACGATCATCTCCAGGTAGTGACGGGTGAACGTCCAGGCCGGACGCCGCCACCACGAGAGCGGGCGCTCGGCTTCGGCGGTGACGGACGCGCCACCGTGATGCTGGGACGTCATGAGGATCCCCCCTCAACTCGTACGCGTGTGTACGAGATCAAGGTAACACCAACTCGGACACATGTGTACGAATTGTTTCTGGGATGGCACGCACCGACCGCCGTGCGTCCGTACGGCGACTACTCGACGTCGGCGGGAAGCTCGCGCGTCCTGATGAGCTCGTCAGCGATCTCGCGCAGCGGGACGTCGTGGCTCGTCGACGCACGGCGCAGGACGTTGAACGCCTGGTCGGCCGAGAGGCCGAAGCGTTCCATCAGCATTCCCTGCGCCTGCCCGATGGCGACTCGGGTCGCCAGCGCCGACCGGAAGCTCTGCTCCTTGCGGGTCGACGAGATCACGACCGCGATCTGGGTGGCGGCGAGATAGCCCAGCTCCCTCGCCTCGTCGTCGAAGGCGTCGACCTCTTTGCCGGAGCGGTTGAGCGCTCCGATCGTCTCGTCGCTGGTGAAGAGGCGATAGCTGACGATGCTGCGGACACCGAGGTCGTGCACGACGCTGCCGGCCCACAGCGGCCACCGGGGGTCGTGTGCCAGGTCGGCCGCGTAGACCGTCGGGGTCTCGACCACGGCATCGAGCGACGGACCCTCGCCGAGCTCGGCCTGGAGCTGGTCGGCCCGCAGAGCCAACGAGTCGCTCTCGGCGAGACTCTCGAAGGACTCTCGGCCGGCGAAGGTGATGCTTGCGGCCGCACAGCCGCCGATGTAGGTCGCGACGAACTCGACCGACTGCTGAGCGACGGAGTCGACGGTCTCGGCCGCGTCGATGTCGCGCGCCGCCATAGCCAGGTCGCCGAGAGCGCCCGAGGGGGTGTTGGAGAGCACGACTCAGATTACTCCGTGCTGTCATCGCCCCGGTAGACCGTGGTCTGGCGACATCGGAATCTGTGTCCGGACCGTTGTGGAGCAGAGACGCCAGGACGCACGCACGTGTGACCGGACCCATACCCGCCGGCCGCCTCATCCCGCGGGAGCCGCCATCACCGCAGGCCAGCGCGTTGCGACGGTGCCCGCGTCGTACTTCGCCATGAACAGCGGCTTTACCGCGCGATGAAATGACTGCTATACAGGCGGCCGAACGCGCGTGCCGCAATCGGAGTCGGCCGTGCAGAAGGGAGCTTCGCATGACCGACGTCGACACAGCTCTGAACGAGGAGACGCCCTACGCGCGCGTTGGCGGTGGAAGTGCTGTCCGCGTGGTGGTCGATCGTTTCTACGAGCTCGTCATCGCCGACCCGCAGCTGGCTCCCTACTTCGCCAACGCCGACCTCCCCACGCTGAAGCAGCACCAAGTGCACCTGATCTCCCACCTTCTCGGTGGACCGGTCGAGTACACCGGCCGTGAGCTGCGGGACGCACACGTCGGCCTCAACATCACCCACGAGGCGTACGCGCTCGTGACGAAGCATCTGGTCGCGGCCCTCACCGAGGCAGGCGTCCCCGACGACATCATCGCGACGCTCGGCGGCACGCTCGTCGCGGTCGAGCCGGACATCGTCAGTCAGGAGAGCTGACCGGCGTGGATCCAGCAGCACTCAAGGAGAGCTGGGCGTACGTCGCCAAGCACGGCGACGACGTCCCGCTCTTCTTCTACTCGCACCTCTTCCTGTCCCACCCCGACGTCCGGTCGATGTTCCCCGTCTCGATGTCCGCGCAGCGGGACAAGCTCGTGACGGCGCTCGGCACCGTCGTCAGCAACGTCGACAGCCTCGAGAACGTCGTGCCCGTGCTCGGACAGCTCGGGAGCGACCACCGTCGCTTCCGGGTCTCCCCTGACCAGTACAACGCCGTCGGCGGCTCCCTCCTCGCGACCCTCAAGCACTTCCTCGGCGAGCAGTGGACGGACGAGCTGGCGGCGGACTGGGCCGCGGCGTACGGCGTGATCGCCAAGACGATGGTCCAAGGAGCCGAGGAGTCGGCCAAGACCACGCCTTCGTGGTGGGACGCGGAGGTCGTCGACGTGGAGCGACGCACGCTCGACGTCGCGGTCGTCCGGCTCCGGCTCGACCAGCGTCTCCCGTACCGGCCTGGTCAGTCGATCGCCGTCGAGGTTCCCCAGCGTCCTCGTCTGTGGCGTTACTACAGCCCGGCGAACGCGCCGCGCGACGACAGCTCCATCGATCTGCACGTGCAGATCGTCGACGGCGGGCAGGTCAGCAGCGCCATCGTCAAGGACCTGCAGCGTGGTGACACCGTCCGGATGAGTGCTGCCGTCGGTGTCGCTCTGACGCTGGAGGATCCGACGCGAGACCTCCTCCTGGTCGCCGGAGGCACAGGCCTCGCCCCGATGAAGGCGGTCATCGAAGAGGTCGACGCCTACTGGCGCCAGACGGGACGTGGCCCGAAGGTCCACCTGTTCCACGGTGCGCGCATGCCGTGGAACCTCTACGACGACGAGGCGATGCGCGAGATGACGAAGCGTCCGTGGTTCTCCTACGACGCAGCCGTCTCCGACGACACGACCTACCGGGGCCAGCGTGGCACCGTGGGCCACGTCGCGGCGGCGCGCGGCGGCTGGCGAGGCTACCGGGCGTTCGTCTGCGGGTCACGCGGGATGGTCGAGAACACCGTCCCTCAGCTCGTCTCCGCGGGGATCCCGCCCAGCGACATCCGTTACGAGGACTTCGGCGAAGGCGGCTACCGACCGCGCGACACGGCAAAGGACGGGTAACAGCCATGACGACCCCCACGGATACCAGCAGAATCTCGTCAGAGATCCGTCAAGCCACCTTCACGGTCCGTCGGCGCGGGCTCGACGAGCAAGAGGTCGGTGACTACCTGAGCCAGCTCGCCATGGCCGTCCAGCGCCTCGAGGAGGACAACGCGAGGCTGCGCGCCGACCTCCGCACCAAGGAGGAGGAGAAGCACAGCGAGCCGATCAGCGCCCAGGCCGTCATCATGTTCGCCGAGGCCCAGAAGGTCGCCGACAGCCTCATCGACGAGGCGGTCACGCACGCGCGCGACCTCATGATGTCGGCACGGGCGCAGCAGCGCGACATCGTCCGAGACGCGCACGACGCCGCGACCGAGGCCGTCCGCAAGGTCGAGCCGCTGGCACAGACGACCGAGGGCACCCGTTACGACCACCCGATCCCCGAGATCGAGTACGTCCGCACGTTCGCGAAGGTCGCGCAGATCCAGCTCCGGTCCGTGCTCGACGCGCTGACCGAGCAGGTCGACGCGCTGGGCGAGATGCCGAAGCTCGAGACGACGCAGAAGCGTCTCGAGCCACCGGTCGGACCGTGACTATCCGGGCTCGCCGGAGCCGAGGGCGTCGGCGAGCCCGCGCATGCCGGCAAGCAGTCCACCGTCGACCCGCAGGTCGGTGCCGGTGATCCAGCTCGCACGGTCGGAGAGGAGGAAGGCCACCGCGTCCGCGACGTCCTGCGGCACGCCCACCCGCTGCAGCGGGTACCAGCCGGTGGCCTCGTCGAGCGCGTGGGGATCGGCCGCCAGCTGCCTCCGGCGTACGGCGTTGATGACCGTCCCGGGTGACACCGAGTTGACGCGGACACCGTGCGGCCCGTACTGGACGGCGAGGGTGCGGGTGAGGTTGAGCACCCC
This sequence comes from Mumia sp., assembly GCF_028803055.1. Classification (NCBI taxonomy): domain Bacteria; kingdom Bacillati; phylum Actinomycetota; class Actinomycetes; order Propionibacteriales; family Nocardioidaceae; genus Mumia; species Mumia sp. The sequence continues at coordinate 4,491 of NZ_JARBCJ010000069.1, read as the reverse complement.
GGCCTTGGCTGCGCTGTAGATGTCGGTGCCGAAATAGGCGTGCCCGTTCACCGAGGCGATGTTGACGACCGAGCCACGACCGGCCTCGCGCATCGCCGGGAGCAGTGCCTGGCAGAGTCGGAACGTCCCTCCGAGGACGACGTCGAGGTCCTGTGACCAGGTCGCCTCGTCGATGGTCTCGAAGGGCTCCCCGCTGCAGGTAGCCGCTCCGTTGACGAGGCGGTCAGGAGGCCCGAGGCGCCGGACCAGGTCGGAGGCGACCTGGCGGACCTCGTCGGCGGACCGCAGGTCCAGACCGACGGCCTCCGCGCCGTCGAGGTCGTCAGCCACCGCCTGGACCGTGTCGAGGTCACGGTCGGCCAGCACGACGTGCGCGCCTTCGGCCGCCAGGGTTCGGGCGATGGCCTGCCCGATGTCGCTTGCCGCACCTGTCACGATCGCATGTGTCATGACGGAACCCTGTCGGGTCGTGGTCAGAAGGGCAACCGTCGCGGACGTGGGGACGTTCGTGGAGCGGTGATCAGGAGCGTGCGAGGGTGTCGAGGTCGCGCACCGCGTAGCGGTGGTGCTCGACCTCTTCGCCGAGCACCACTCCGAGGCAGCGCCGTACGACGTACTCGTGGTCGGGGTACGGGTCCGCGGGCTTGCGCCGGCAGACCCGGTCCAGCTCGGCCTCGGTCAGCCCGTCGACGAGGCGCCGCACCGAAGCCATGCGCTCGGACCGCGCAGCGAGCACCTGGTCGAGCGACGGCGTGGCGTCGAGCGTCAGCCCCAGCGCGGATGCGACATCGGCCGGCATCCCGCTGGAAGGAAGCCCCAGCGGATGGTACGGCGCCTCCTGCTCGAGCACGGCGTTGCCGAGCCAGGCATCCGTGGCGAACAGCAGGTGGCGCTGAGTCTCGACGAACGACCACTCACCATCGACGCGCTCGTGCAACGCCGACTGCGGCATCAGCCTGGCGCGATCGACCGTCACAGCCCACATCGCCTCGATGGCGTCCCAGGCGGCCTGGTAGTCGGCCGGAGTGACGGCGCCCCGGGCGAGGACCCGCTCGGGCTGCCGCTCGTCGAGCTCGCCCTGGACGTACGCGGCGACGTCGACGTCGTTGACGACGATGCGTGTGAACTGACCGCCGACATAGACGTCCTCCCCGTAGCAGTCGACGATCTTCAGCCCATCGACCGCGCAGTCGCGGACCTCCAGACCGGAGAGGTCGGACTCGGAGATCCGGGCGCCACGGAACTGGTCGCTCTTCTCGTACTCAGCAGCCACCGAGCAAGTCTTGCGCAACGGTCTTCCGTTCCACAAGGCGCGATGCGGGCTACGACTGGAGGGGCTCCCCCGTCTCGAGCAGCGTCTTGAGCCCGGACAGGACGGTCATCCAACCGACCCCGGCCACACTCCTCGCGGTGCCCGGCGACTGCTCCAGCTGGTCGTGGACCACCGTCAGCAGGCACACTCCGGAGTCTCGTGGCTCGATCTCCCACGTGACGCGACTGAGCGGCTCCGACGCGAGCTCCGGGTCGTACGCCGACGTCCAGCCGTGGACGAGACGTCGTGGCGGATCGAACACCATCACCTCGGTGTCACCCCACGACGAACCGTCGGAGCCGTAGGCCTCGTAGCCCTCCGGCGTCACGGAGATGCGGGCGCCGTAGAAGTACTGCGCGGTGAACTGGGGCGAGACGAGCGCCTCCCAGAGCTTCTCGGGGGTCGTCTTGACGAGGATCTGATAGACCTGCACGGTCGTCGCCTGCGCGTCCTGCGTGTTGCCGATGGTGCTCATGTGCCCTCCTGCGAACGGTTGTCTTCGAGCCTGGCCTTGAGGTCTGAGAGAGCGGCGACCCGTTGCTCGGTGAACTTGTCGATCCAGCGGTCGTGGACCAACCGGATCGGCACCGGGTTGAGGAAGTGCAGGGTGGAGCGTCCCTCCTTGCGCGTGACGACCAGGCCGGCCTCCACGAGCACCTTGAGATGCTTCATCACACCGAACCGGGTCATCTCGAACTCTTCCTCCAGCTCCGTCAGCGTGCGCCCGTCCCGCGCGAAGAGCAGGTCCAGCAGGCGCCGACGCGTGCCGTCGGCCAGGGCCCGGAACACCACCTCGTCGATGTCGTCGTCTCTCACGCCCTCGACGTTATGTGACCAAATGGTCACACGTCAAGCCCGGGCCGGCGCGCCACCTCGCTCGGTACGGCGTGGACCCGCATGAGATCTTCGAGAGGGGATGGTTCGGCAAGCGAAGGAAGAGACATGCAGCAGGTGAAGGCAGTGATCGCACGCGCCAAGGGCGAGCCGGTCGAGGTGACGACGATCAACGTCCCCGACCCCGGACCCGGCGAGGCGGTGGTCGCCGTCCAGGCCTGCGGCGTCTGTCACACCGACCTCCACTACCGGGAGGGCGGGATCAACGACGAGTTCCCCTTCCTGCTGGGCCACGAGGCGGCCGGCGTCGTCGAGGCGGTCGGACCTGACGTGACGAGCGTGGCCCCCGGAGACTTCGTGGTCCTCAACTGGCGGGCCGTCTGCGGCGAGTGCCGTGCGTGCAAGCGCGGCGACCTCCAGTACTGCTTCGACACGCACAACGCCACCCAGAAGATGACGCTTGCCGAGGGCCCCGACGCGGGCACGGAGCTGACCCCCGCGCTCGGCATCGGCGCGTTCGCGGAGAAGACCCTCGTCGCCGCCGGCCAGTGCACCAAGGTCGACCCGTCGGCTCGTCCTGCCGCCGTGGGCCTCCTGGGATGTGGGGTGATGGCCGGCATCGGTGCCGCCATCAACACCGGAGGTGCCACGCGGGGCCGCTCGGTGGCCGTCATCGGGTGCGGAGGTGTCGGCGTCGCCGCGATCGCCGGTGCGGCGCTCGCCGGCGCATCGCCCGTCATCGCCGTCGACATCGACGCCAAGAAGCTGGAGGCTGCCCGCAGGCTCGGCGCGACCCACACCGTGGACTCCTCGACGACCGATCCGGTCGAGGCGATCCGCGAGATCGTCGGCGAGGTGTACGAGGGTGCCGAGGGAGCCGACCTCGTGATCGAGGCCGTCGGTCGTCCCGAGACGTGGAAGCAGGCGTTCTACGCTCGCGACCTCGCCGGCACCGTCGTCCTGGTGGGCGTGCCCACGCCCGACATGACGCTTCCTGACATCCCGCTGGTGGAGATGTTCAGTCGCGGCGGCGCGCTGAAGTCGAGCTGGTACGGCGACTGCCTGCCGTCGCGCGACTTCCCGATGCTGGTCGACCTCTATCGGCAGGGCCGGCTCGACCTCGACGCGTTCGTCACCGAGGAGATCGGGATCGGCGACGTCGAGGCCGCCTTCGCCCGCATGCACGACGGCGACGTGCTCCGCTCGGTGGTGATCCTCTGATGGCCCGCGTGGACCACGCCGTCGCGTCCGGCACCTTCAGCCTGGACGGGGAGACCTTCGAGGTCGACAACAACATCTGGGTGGTCGGGGACGATCGGGAGTGCGTGGTGATCGACGCCCCACACTCCGTGGAGGACATCCTCGCCGTCGTCGGTGACCGGACGGTGACCGCGATCGTGTGCACCCACGCTCACGACGACCACGTCCGGGTGGCCCCCGCCCTCCGCGAGCGGGTGGGCGCCCCGATCATGCTGCACCCGGCCGACCGGCCGCTCTGGGAGCTCACCCATCCCGACACCACGTGGGACGTCGATCTCGCCGACGGCGACACGATCACGGTCGGCGGGACCGAGCTGCGCGTCCTGCACACGCCGGGACACGCGCCGGGTGCGGTCTGCCTCTACGCCGAGGACATCGGCTGCGTCTTCACCGGCGACACGCTCTTCCAGGGCGGCCCCGGCGCGACCGGACGGTCGTACTCCGACGCCGACGTCATCCGCGAGTCGATCCGATCCACGTTGTTCACCCTCCCGGAGGACACCGTCGTGCACACCGGCCACGGTGACGACACGACGATCGCCGCCGAGAAGGCAGGGATGACCGACTAGGTCGCGTCGCGCACCCGCTCGGCGAAGCGGACCGTGCGCTCGCGGAGACCGGCGACCCGGCGCGCGACGAACGCGTCCGGGTCGCCGGCTCCCTCGGCGCGGGTCGGCCGACGCCTCGCGTGCCCGGAGCAGGAGAGGTCGGCATGCACGAGCGTGCCGACGGTGTTGCCGTTGCGACCCGACGACCCCGACCGCTTGGCGACGTAGAGCACGACGTCCTCGGTCGCCTTGACGTCCTCGCACCACGTGCAGATGGCAGGCCGATGCCCGGTCGTCTGGGCCGTCCGGAGCAGCAGGCCGACGAGACCCTCGGCGGTGGGGACGACGGCGTAGGCGCGCCGTGGCGCCTTGGGATCAACCCAGCCGAGGAAGTCGCGGGAGTCCCAGTCCACCTCGTCGAGGGACGGAGGCACAGGCGCCTGGGTCGCCTCTCGACGCGAGGCGTTCACGAACGATGAGCGGATCTCGGACTCGGTGACGGGATGCATGACGGACTCTCACGGCTGGGGGCGGGGG
>NZ_JARBCJ010000068.1:15510-15742 GCF_028803055.1 Mumia sp. | reverse complement strand
CTCGACGCTGCTGTGCACGCCCGCCTCGCTGTCCCAGGACGTCGGGCTGGCGATCGGCACCCAGGCGGGTCCGGCGAAGATCCGCGAGATCACCGCCGCCGCCGGCTTCACGGGCTTCGACTCGGTGGCGGAGACGCCGTTCAACAGGGTGCTCGCCGTCCGGAAGTGACGTCTGCGCACCCACGGGGACGACAACCGAGGGCCGTCGCACCCACCTGCGGGCGCAGACTGG
>NZ_JARBCJ010000068.1:8858-15500 GCF_028803055.1 Mumia sp. | reverse complement strand
GGTGCGCGCCGGCGGTAGGTGCCGTGTGCCCCCCCCGGGGCCCCAACCCGGGGGGCCGCCCCCCCCCCGGGGGGGCGCCGCGGGGGGGCGCCGCCCCACCGACGGAGGGACGATGCGCGCGAGGGAACCCGACAGCGACGGCGTCGTGGTGCGCGACGGGGTGCGCATCGCGTACGAGGTGTTCGGCGACGCTCCGCACACCGTCCTGCTGATGCCGACCTGGTCGATCATCCCGTCGCGCTCGTGGAAGGCGCAGGTGCCGTACCTGGCACGTCGATTCCGGGTGGTGACCTTCGACGGCCGTGGCTCCGGCGGCTCCGACCGTCCGGTGGGGCCGGAGCCGTACGCCGACGGCGAGTTCGTGGCCGACGCCCTGGCGGTGCTGGACCGCACACGCCGCGACCCGACGGTGACCGAGGCCGTGGCGGTGGCCGGGTTCTCCTGCGGCGTGGCCTGGTCGTTCGCGCTGGCGTGCGAAGCACCGGAGCAGGTGGCCGGGATCATCGCGATCGGCTCCGCACTCGGTCTGGTGCCGGGTCATCCGGAGCGGGAGCAGCACGCGTTCCTCGCCGACCCGCGCGACGGCCCGGCACCGCCGGGGTGGGCGTCCTTCAGCCGCGACAACTGGCTCCACGGCGACTACGACGCCTTCCTCAGGTTCTTCTTCGGGCAGATGTACACCGAGCCGCACTCGACCAAGAAGATCGAGGACTGTGTGGCCTGGGGACACGACATCGGGCCCGAGCGTCTCGTCGACACCGAGCTCGCGCGGACGGTGTGCCGTCGTCCCGAGTTCACGCAGAGCATCACGCAGGTCGACCTCCCGGCTCTCGTCATCCACGGCGAGGACGATCACATCCGCCCCTTCGCCGAGGCGGAGGCGCTCGCCGAGAGGACGGGGGCATCACTGTTCGCCGTGTCCGGCGGCGGGCACGCCCCCCACACGCGTGAACCGGTCGCCGTCAACCGGGCCATCGGCGAGTTCCTCGGTCGGCTCTGGCCTTCTGCGGAGCCGGCTGTGCGGCGGAGGTGGACCCCGCCGCGAGGGCGCCGACGGCGGGCGCTCTTCCTGACCTCGCCGATCGGCCTCGGTCACGTGCGACGCGACCTCGCGATCGCCGACGCACTGCGCGAGCGCCACCCCGACCTCCACGTCGACTGGCTCACCCAGTCCCCGGCCACCGGCGTCCTGGAGCGCGCCGGCGAGCGCGTCCACCCGGCATCGTCCCTTCTCGCGAGCGAGTGCGCCCACGTCGAGGACGAGGCCGGCGAGCACGACCTGCACGCCTTCCAGGCGATCCGTCGGATGGACGAGATCCTGGTGGCGAACTTCGGCGTCTTCGACGACGTGGTGAGCGAGGAACCGTACGATCTCGTAGTCGGCGACGAGGCGTGGGACGTCGACCACTTCCTGCACGAGAACCCTCAGCTCAAGCGGTTCGCGTATGCGTGGCTGACCGACTTCGTCGGCTGGGTCCCGCTGCCCGACGGGGGCGCGGAGGAGGCGGCGCTGACCGCCGACTACAACGCCGAGATGCTCGAGCAGCGTGCTCGGCTCGAACGTGTGCGTGACCGGTCGCTCTTCGTCGGCAACCCTGCCGACGTGATCACGGAGCCCTTCGGTCCGGGTCTGCCCGGCATCCGGGAGTGGACCGAGGCGCACTTCGCCTTCACGGGCTACGTCACCGGGTTCGAGCCGGTGGGCCCGATCGGACGGGCCGCCGTCCGCACCGAGCTCGGCCTCGAGGCCGACGAGCTGCTCTGCGTCGTCACCGTCGGGGGCTCTGCGGTGGGGCACCACCTGCTGCGTCGGGTGCTCGACGCGGTCCCACGGATCCGTCGCGAGGAGCCGCGCCTACGGTTCCTCGTGGTGACCGGACCCCGGATCGACCCTCGTACGCTCCCTCGCCTCCGTGGCGTGGACGTGCGGGGCTTCGTGCCGGACCTTCACCGGCACCTCGGAGCGGCCGACGTGGCGCTCGTCCAGGGCGGGCTGACCACCTGCATGGAGCTGACGGCACAACGCGTGCCGTTCGTCTTCGTGCCGCTGCGCCACCACTTCGAGCAGAACGTCCACGTGACGCACCGGCTCGCGCAGTACGCCGCGGGCCGGCGACTGGCGTACGAGCAGGCGTGCGACCCGGACCAGCTCACGTCGACGCTGGTCGCCGAGGCACGGCGCCGACCGTCGGGTCCGCCCGTGGAGAGCGACGGCGCCGAACGGGCGGCGGGCCACCTGGCCGACCTCCTCTGAGCAACGCGTACGAGGTTCCCGCCGCAGACCCACGGCGCCGCCCAGGGCGACGTCGGTGGCCTGCGGCGGGCACCTCGACCGATCAGGCGAAGGACGGGGTGGGCCTGAAGCCCGCAGCGCCTTCCGCGATCGCGACGACCTCGCACTCCTCGATCAGCTCCGGCGCGCTCCCGACGATCTGCGATCCGGGTGCCGAGGCCGCGGTGGCGGCGAACGACTCCTGGAAGGCAGCACGAGCAGCGTCGTCGACGAACACGTACACGCCCTCGAACCACGCGCCCTCACGAGCACGCCAGGTCTTGAACGCCAGTCCGTCCATGCCGGAGAACCGGTCGTAGGAGGTGTCCCGGACATAGGCCCTCAGCTGGTCCAGCGCGCCGTCGGGGGCGTCACGCAACGACCAGCGGACGGTCAGTCCGGGCTGGGAGCCCACTCAGACTGCCTTGAGGGCGTCACCCAGGTTGGATGCCTCGTCGTTCGTCAGCTCGACGACGAGTCGTCCTCCACCCTCGAGCGGGACCCGCATCACGATGCAGCGTCCTTCCTTGGTGACCTCCAGCGGACCGTCTCCGGTCCGAGGCTTCATGGCCGCCATGCGTTCCCCTCTCCTCCGTGCGCAGCGCGGGCGCGTGCACCTTGAATGCGTCCATTATCGCCCACGTCCCCGCCGGGAGTGAATGCGGCAGACTGACGCCATGACAGAACCCCACCCCGCCGTCGCCTACGAGGTCGCCGACGGCGTCGCCACGATCACGCTGTCGCGCCCCGACGTGCTCAACTCCTTCGACGATCTGACCAAGGTCGCGTTCCGTGACTCCCTGCACGCCGCGGCGGCCGACGAAGCCGTCCGGTGCGTGGTTCTGACGGGCTCGGGGCGGGCCTTCAGCGCCGGTCAGGACCTGAAGGAGCACGTCGCGAAGATGAGCGAGGGCGGCCAGCTCAGCAACACCGTCGAGGAGCACTTCAACCCGATGGTGCTCGCGATCACCACGATGCCCAAGCCGGTGATCGCCGCCGTCAACGGGATCGCCGCCGGCGCGGGCGCCTCGATCGCCTTCGCCGCGGACTTCCGGATCGTCGCCGAGTCCGCGGGGTTCAACCTCGCGTTCGCCGGCATCGCGCTGTCGGCGGACACCGGGGCGTCGTGGACGCTGCAACGGCTCGTCGGCCTCCCGAAGGCCACCGAGCTGCTCCTGCTGCCCCGTACGGTCCGTGCCGAGGAGGCTCTGGCGCTCGGTCTCGCGACGCAGGTCGTGCCCGACGACGCCTTCTCCGAGGCGGTCGCCGACCTCGCCCAGCGCCTCGCCACAGGCCCCACGCTCGCGTACGCCTCCCTCAAGCGCGCGCTCGCGTTCTCCGCCACCCACTCCTTGCCCGAGTCGCTCACCAACGAGGCCCGGTTGATGGCGTTGACCGGTGCGTCGGAGGACCACGGCACCGCGGTCAAGGCTTTCCTCGCCAAGGAGCAGCCCACGTTCGTGGGCCGCTGAGCCGCGGCGTCAGGACCGCGTGCCGCCGAGCGCCTTGAGGAGGCCGGTGGGCGCGGTCCGGGTCAGGTAGGCACGCGACGGACTGCGCCCGAGCTCGACCGTGACGAGCTGGCCGTCGAGCCGGTGGTTGAACCACTGCGACATCGTCCCGTAGCAGCCCGACCCGCAGGAGAATGACCTCCTGGGGAGCTTGAGGTGCTTCGCGAGCCGCCGCGCGAGCGGGCGGTTGCCGGTCCCGCTGGTGTCGATCCCGTACAGAGGCTGGTGGAACGAGACGACCTGATCGGGGGCGACCCGGCGGAGGAACCGCATCATGGCGCGCGTCTCCGGCTCGGAGGCCGCGCTCGGGCCCGACCAGGTGACGCCGCGCCTGGACCGCTTCCAGCGCCGTGGGAAGTTGCGGTTGAGGTCGACGCCACGGGCATTGCGTCGCGCCTTGCGGGCGACCCCGTCGGGGTTGGCACTCGGGACGACCCACAGGTCGAGGCCGGTGATCGGACGACCGTCGCGAAGGGTGCGGAGGATCGTCTGGGGCTTGCGCTCGTTGCCGTGCATCGCCGCGATGACGACCGCCGACCGGGTCGCGTCGGGGTCACCGAGCCGGAACGCGAGGATCGGGCGGCCCCTGCGGGAGCGGCCGATCACCACCCGCTCGACGACCGCAGGACGAGGCTCGGCGAGGCTGCGTGCCGGCACCACGACCCTCGACGGAGCCGTGCTGTCCGGCACGACCTGCCGCACCGACCGCGTGGCGGACGCCTCGGCCGCCGACGGGACCACGAGAGCCAGCGCGACAGCGCCCACGGCACTGCCGGCGAGGGCGCCACGCGTTGCTGTCCGCATGAGCCGATCCTCGCTCAGACCGGGTCGGTGCGCACCTGGCAGCCGGCGAGGTGGTCGTCGACCATGCCGACCGCCTGCATCATCGCGTACGCCGTGGTCGGGCCGACGAACCTGAACCCCTGCCGCTTGAGGCCAGCGGCCAGGGCGGTGGACTCCGGGGTCACCGCCGGGACGTCGGTCATCGAGAGCGGGCGCGGACGCGGCTCGGGGGCGAACGACCAGACCAGGTCGGCGAAACCACCGTCCAGCGCCCGGATGGCCCGGGCGTTGGCGATCGTCGCCTCCACCTTGGCGCGGTTGCGGATGATGCCGACATCGCTGAGGAGCGCGGCGACCCGCGCTGTGTCGTAGGCCGCCACGACCTCGGCGTCGAAACCTGCGAAGACCTCGCGGAACCGCGGCCGCTTGCGGAGCACGATGGCCCACGAGAGGCCGGACTGGAACGCTTCCAGCGTCAGTCGCTCGAACAAGCCTCGCTCGTCGCGGACGGGACGGCCCCACTCCGTGTCGTGGTAGGCCCGCATCTCGTCCGACGACTCCGCCCACGCGCAGCGCGCGACTCCGTCCGACCCGACGACCGCGTCACCCATCGGCGTCGTCCCGGGGCGTCACCGACGGCTCCACGGGCGACGACGGTGTGCTCTCGTCGCGCGCGCGGGCCTCCTTCTCGAGCCGCGCCATCAGCGAATCGACCTCGTCGCGCGCGTAGCCCCGCCAGGCCCAGCTGAAGCGCACCGCCTGCAGGTCGTCGGCCGAGAGCGTACGGTCGGCCGGCACGAGGACGTCACGACGCGAGGACGGCAGCGGTGCGAGGTCCCCGGTCCGTCCGGCGACGACCGTCACCACCGCACCGACGAGGACGGCTCCGACCACGACTCCGATCCAGATCACGCCTACGATCGTGCCATGGACCTCCGACTGCGCGGACGGGTGATCGCGCCCGGGGACCACGCGGTGATGGCGATCGTGAACCGCACGCCGGACTCCTTCTACGACGGGGGCCGCACCTACGACCTCGACGACGCGCTCGCCTACCTCGGCGTGGTGGTCGCGGAGGGGGCCGACATCGTCGACGTCGGCGGTGTCAAGGCCGGCTACGGCGACACGGTCGACGCCACGGAGGAGCTGCGGCGTACGGAGGACTTCGTCCGGGCCGCGCGCGAGGCGTACCCGGAGCTGGTGATCAGCGTCGACACCTGGCGCAGCGAGGTCGCCGACCGCCTGTGCGCCCTCGGTGCCGACCTGATCAACGACACGTGGGCCGGACACGACCCCGAGCTCGCCGAGGTCGCCGCGCAGCACGGCGCCGGTCTCGTCTGCAGCCACACCGGCGGCCTGCCCCCGCGTACGGACCCGTTCCGCCCCGCGTACGACGACGTGGTCGCCGACGTCGTCGCGAGCACGACCGAGCTGGCCGGGCGTGCGGTGGCGGCCGGGGTGGCGCCGGAGTCGGTGCTCCTCGACCCGACCCACGACTTCGGCAAGAACACCCGGCACTCGCTGCTCCTCACCCGTCGCATCGGAGAGCTGGTCGCGACCGGCTGGCCGGTGATGGTCGCTCTCTCCCGCAAGGACTTCGTCGGCGAGACCCTCGACCTCGAACGCGACGAACGGCTCGCGGGCACCTTGGCGGCCACGGCCTGGTCTGCGGCCGCGGGGGTGCGCGTCTTCCGCGCCCACGACGTCGCAGCCACCCGTCAGTGCCTGGACATGGTCGCGTCGATCAGGGGCGTACGACAGCCTGCGGTGTCGCGGCGCGGGCTGGCCTGATCGGCGGCTCGCGCCGGCCGCTCACCCGGAGCTGGAGGCGCCGACCGGCTCGGCCATCGCGGCGATCTGCTGGAGGAATGCCGCATAGACGTCTCGTGCCTTGGCGCTGTCGCCGTCGACCAGCCACGCGAGCACCACACCGTCGTTGACCACCACGAGCATGCGTGACAGCAGGTCCACCGGAACCGACCACTCGATGCCGGCGGCAGCCGCGATCCGCAGGAGGACCTCGCGGGCCGTCGTCCGGTAGGTCTCGTACTGCCACTGCGCGAGGTCGGTGAAGCC
>NZ_JARBCJ010000068.1:6530-8760 GCF_028803055.1 Mumia sp. | reverse complement strand
CTGCGTTGCGCAGCGCGTGGGCCGCCACCTCGAACGTCAGCAGATGCGCCTTCGGGTCACCCTCGACCGACGACCACATGTGGGCGAAGGTCTCCTCGAGCAGCGCGGTCACGTCGTCCTCGCCCGAGACGACGACGTCGCTGACCGAGGCGACGTACTGGTCGGCCAGCCGGGAGATCATCGCCCGGAGCAGCTCCTCCATGGAGGAGAACACGTAGTGCACGATCCCGGGGGTGGCCCCTGCCTCGGCGGCGACCGTGCGCGTGCTCACCGCGCCGACGCCCTCGCGCTTGGCGACGGCCAGCGCAGCCTCGATGAGCTGTTCGCGCCGCTGTTCCGAGGAGACCCGCACCCGCACTCCGTCCGTCGACCGTGTCCGTCCGATTGTGCCGCACGAGCGCGGCCCGGTCCGCACGGCACGCCCTTGCGACGGCGGTTCAGGAGGAGACGAACTGCGCGACGATCTCGTCGATGTCGTCGGTGAGGACGAGCCGGTCCACGTCGTCGGCGGAGATCGCTCCGTACTCCAGGACGGAGTCGCGCAGCCAGGCCAGGAGGCCGGCCCAGTACGCCGTGCCGTACAGGACGACGGGGAACTGCGTCACCTTTCGCGTCTGCGCGAGCGTCAGGGCCTCGAAGAGCTCGTCGAAGGTGCCGAACCCGCCGGGGAAGACCACGAAACCCTGCGCGTACTTGACGAACATCGTCTTGCGCGCGAAGAAGTATCGGAAGTTGACCCCCAGGTCGACCCAGGCGTTCATCTTCTCCTCGAACGGCAGCTCGATGCCGAGGCCGGCCGAGACTCCTCCGCGCTCGCACGCGCCTCGGTTGGCGGCCTCCATGATCCCTGGGCCGCCCCCCGTGATGACGCCGATGCCCGCGTCGGCCAGCCGGCGTCCGAGCTCGCGGGCGGCGGCGTAGTCGGCGGCGTCGCGCGAGGTCCGGGCGGAGCCGAAGATGCTGACCGCGGGCCCGAGCTCGGCCAGTGCACCGAACCCCTCGACGAACTCAGCCTGGATACGCAGGACGCGCCAAGGATCGGTGTGCACCCAGTCGGACCGCTCAGGGGAGTCCAGCAACCGCTGGTCGGTCGTCGTCGACTCGATCCGGTCGCGCCGAAGGAGGACGGGACCCTTGACCCGCTCGTCCTCGGCGCGCTCCTCGACCCGCTGGTCGTCGGCGCGCTGGTCGTCGCTCATCCGGGCTGCCCCTCGCCGGCACCGCGCAACCATCCGTGCAGCCGTTCCTCGACCGACCGGAGCTGTGTCACCGGGACGCGCTCGTCCTTCTTGTGGGCGAGCAGCGGGTCACCGGGCCCGAAGTTGACCGCGGGCACGCCCAAGCGGGCGAACTCCGCGACATCGGTCCAGCCGAACTTCGGGTTGACCTCCACGCCCATCGCCTCGACGAACGCCGCCGCGGCGGGTCGGTCCAGCCCCGGCGACGCGGCCGGCGCCGAGTCGGTGACGACGACCTCGTACCCGTCGAACAGTCCTTGGAGGTAGTCCAGCGCTTCGTCCTCCGTACGATCAGGGGCGAAGCGGTAGCTGACGGCGATCCTCGCCTCGTCGGGCACCACGTTCGACGCCGCACCCCCGCTGATCCCGACCGCGTTGAGGCCCTCGCGGAACGTGAGTCCGTCGATGACCGGTGTGCGAGCCTGCGCCGCGGCGAGGCGATCCATCGCGGGCTTCAGGCGATGGATCGCGTTGACGCCCATCCACGACCGGGCCACATGGGCGCGCTCCCCGCGGGCGACGACGTCGACGCGCAGCGAGCCCTGACAGCCTGCCTCGATCACACCGTCCGAGGGCTCCATGAGGATGGCGAAGTCGCCGGCGAGCAGCTCGGGGCGCTCCCTGGCGAGCCGTCCCAGCCCGTTGGCGGACGCCTCGATCTCCTCGGCCTCGTAGAAGACGTAGGTGACGTCGCGAACAGGCTCGGGAATGTGTGCCGCGGCCCGCAGCGCGACCGCGACGCCGCCCTTCATGTCGCACGCGCCCAGGCCCCACAGGTCACCGCCATCGAGCGCGGACGGGAGGTTGCCGTTGACCGGCACGGTGTCGAGGTGCCCGGCGACCACGACCCGGCTGTCTCGGCCGAGAGCGGTGCGGGCGACGACCGTCTGCCCGTCGCGGATCACCTCCAGGTGCCGGCAGTCGCTCAGCGCGGCCTCGACCGCGTCGGCGATGACGGCCTCGTGACGGCTCTCTGAGGGGATGTCGACCAG
>NZ_JARBCJ010000068.1:0-6430 GCF_028803055.1 Mumia sp. | reverse complement strand
GCGGCGGTCAGGCTCACGACGTCGGCGTGGAGATCGAGCGAGGTCATGCCGTCCATCCCATCACGTGGCGGGCGCCAGAGCACGGGCCGCCACCTGGAGATCGGAGACGAGTGCGCGTCACCCCTCCTCCTCGAAGACGCAGAACTCGTTGCCCTCCGGGTCGGCCATCACCGTCCACGGGGTCTGCTCCGCCGGCCCGCGCAGCACGCTCGCGCCACGGCGTACGAGCTCGTCGACGGCGTCCGGGCCCCCCGTGACGTCCCAGTGGATCCGGTTCTTGACGGTCTTGGGCTCGGGCACGTTCTGGAACACCAGCGACTCGAACGGCACGCCCGGAGGAGTCGTCCAGCTGAAGCCTCGACCCTCGTCGTCCACGTCGGAGCCGAGCACGTCGGCCCACCAGGCCGTCATCGACGGATGGTCGACCGCGTCGACCCCGACCTCGTACAGGCGGTACGCCTGCGGGTGTGCCGACCACCAGTCGTCATCGCGTTCGAAGATGCACAGCTCGCCGCCGCTCTCGGGGTCGCCCATCACCGTCCACGGGGTGTCCCAGCCCGGCAGCCTGGTCGCGCCGAGCGCCTCGTACTCGGCGACCGAGCGCCCGTGGACGTCGAAGTGGACGCGCTGCTTCACCGTCCTCGGTTCGGGCACCGCGTTGATCCACACCGTGTGCTGCGGCGTGGGCCCGCGCAGCACCGCGTCGCCGTCGGGCAGCGCCTCCGCCGTGAGCCCGAGCGCTGCCGCCCAGAAGGCGCTCGCCGCCGGCACGTCGTTCGCGTCGATGCTGAAGTCTTTGAACCGTACGAGAGACATGTCGGCACCCTAGGACAATCGGGCGTCTGGAGCCGGTCGATAACCTGGACCGCATGACCTCCACCACCCCGCAGTCCGCCTGGGCGTACGGCATCGCCACGCTCACCGAGGACGGGACCGTCCTCGACGTCTGGTATCCGAACCCGACCCTCGGTTCGTACGACGGAGCGATCGAGCCCACCGGGCTGACGGCGCTGGAGGGGACCGACGAGGTGCGCCAGGTGCGGAGGACCGTGGTCCGGACCGAGGTCGAGGACCTGAGCTCGCCGGTCACCGACGCGTACGACGCCTACCTGCGCCTCCACCTGCTCTCCCACCGGTTGCTCCGCCCCCACGGGACCAATCTGGACGGCATCTTCGGCGCCCTCGCCAACGTCGTGTGGACGTCCATCGGCCCCTGCTCGGTCGAGGGCTTCGAGGAGACCCGGCTGCGAGCCCGTGCGGCTGGGCTGTCGGTCGCGGTGACCAGTGTCGACAAGTTCCCGCGGATGACCGACTACGTCGTTCCCAGCGGCGTCCGGATCGGTGATGCCGATCGGGTGCGCCTGGGCGCTCACCTCGCGGAGGGCACCACGGTGATGCACGAGGGCTTCGTGAACTTCAACGCGGGCACTCTCGGGCACGCGATGGTCGAGGGCCGGGTCAGCGCGGGCGTGGTCGTCGGCGAGGGCACCGACGTCGGCGGCGGCGCATCGATCATGGGCACCCTCTCGGGCGGCGGCAAGCAGGTCATCAGCCTCGGGCGCAACTGCCTCCTCGGTGCCAACGCCGGCATCGGCATCTCTCTCGGCGACGACTGCGTGGTGGCCGCGGGCTGCTACGTGACGGCGGGCTCGAAGGTCACTCTCCCTGACGGGTCGGTAGTCAAGGCGGCCGAGCTCTCGGGCCACGACGGGCTGCTGTTCCTGACGAACTCCGAGACAGGGCGTCTGGAGGCCCGGCCCCGGACGGGCAACGGGATCGCGCTCAACGCAGAGCTGCACGCCAACTGAACGGCGCAGTGACCGACCCGATGGCCCCTCGTGACCGTCGCCGGAGGGGCGCCTCTCTCCTTCTGATCCTCCTCGTCCTCGTGGGCGTGGTGGCTGCGGGTCTGGTCGTGCTCGCGCGCAGCGGGCAGATCGCCCAGCTGCGCGGCGAGGAGTGCACCGTCGAGGTCGGCGACACCTACGCGACCCTCGATCTCGAGCAGACCGAGCACGCGTCGCTGATGGCGGCGATCGCGATGCGCCGCGGGTTGCCCGCCCGAGCCGTGACGATCGCCGTCGCGACGGCGTACCAGGAGTCGAAGCTGCGCAACATCGACTACGGCGACCGGGACTCCGTCGGCCTCTTCCAGCAGCGCCCGTCGCAGGGCTGGGGGACGGTGGAGCAGATCATGGAGCCCCGCTACGCGATCACCCGCTTCTACGAGGGCCTGGAGAAGGTCGACGGCTACCGTTCGATGTCGGTCACCGAGGCGGCCCAGGCCGTCCAGCGGTCTGGTTACCCCGAGGCGTACGCCGACCACGAGGCCTACGGGCGCGCGATCGCGTCGGCACTCACGGGCAACTCCCCCGCCACCTTCACGTGCGTGGTCGACCTGCCCGCCACCGACGAGGGCGTGCCCGGCGCCAACGGTCTGACCCCTGCGGCCGAGGCCGTCCGTGTCGACGTACGCAAGGCGTTCGGGCGCCTGCCCACCGGCGGGTACGCCGCCGACGGGGTGAGCACGGGACACTCCGCCGGGTCGAAGCACTACGACGGCAAGGCGGTGGACGTGTTCTTCCGGCCGGTCACCGCCCAGGCGAAGAAGGACGGCTGGGCGCTCGCGCAGTACCTCGTCGCGAACGCGCGCCGTCTCGGGATCGCCACGGTGATCTACGACGCCAAGATCTGGACGGCACGCCGGTCCCCGCAGGGCTGGCGGGACTACACGCCGCCGGCGCGCGACGGCGACCGTGCCGTGCTCGAGCACCGCGACCACGTCCACGTCGACGTGTCGTAGTCGCGGTGCTCGGCGTCACCCTCCGGCGACCGGCTGCTGGGTGAGGACCTTGTAGGTGTAGCCCGTCGCGATCAGCGTCAGCGGGATGGTGACCAGCAGTCCGACGAAGCACAGGATGAAACCGAGGATGTTGATGCCGGTCAGCGCCAGTGCGAGCAGGAAGACGGGCCCGAGGTTGTTGCCCACCAGCCGGAAGCTCGACTGGAGCGCTTCCCACGGTCCCTGTCCTTGGTCCATCACGAACCACAGCGTGTACCACGCGAAGAACGTGAAGACGATGCCCGGCAGGATGCAGAGGATCAGTCCGACGAAGGTGAGGACGCCGAGGAGCAGGAAGGTCAGGATGACCTTGCCCGCGTGCTCCCCCCACTGGAAGAAGTCGCCGAAGCCGGGCTTGCGTCCTTCGGTCTCGAGCAACGCTCCCTTCGTCTGCGCGGCCTGCATGAACCAGCCGACCAAGGTGCCCGCGAGGTTGAACAGCAGCGCGACGACCGAGAAGCCGCCGGCCAGCCACCAGCGCGAGGAGTCCCAGGCGTCGTCTCCCCCGGACTGGGCGGCCGAGCCGATCCCGCTGATGACCGCCTGGATGACGAAGAACACCAGGCTGACCCCGACCCAGACGCCCCAGTTGTCCTTGAACCTGTCCCAGCCGAACGAGATCGCTCTGCCGACGTTCAGCTCCTGCGGGGCGCCGTAGCCGCCGGGTCCACCCCCATGGCCGCCCGGGGGCTGGCCGGGCGGGGGGCCGTACCCACCGGGTGGCTGGCCGGGCGGCGGACCGTACCCACCGGGTGGCTGGCCGGGCGGCGGACCGTACCCACCGGGCGGCGGTCCCGGAGGCGGTTCGTACGGCGGTGGAGGAGGTGGAGGCGGATCGTACGGCGGAGGCCCGCCGGGTGGCTCGTTGCCCGGTGTGTCGCCGCCGGGAGGGTTCTGAGGCTCGCTCATGGACCGTCTCCTCCAAGGGTCGCGCGGGGCGATCGACCCCCCGGCCTCCTTCGAGGCTAGCGACATCTCGGCGTGTCGGCGCGACCGGAGCGGACTCGGCGCGTCGCGGCTCGTGGGCCTCAGGCGAGGCTGGAGAGCCTCGTGGCCGCGGCCGCGATCCGCTCGTCCGACGCGGTGAACCCGACGCGGACGTGCTCGGCGCCGGCGGCGCCGTAGAAGTCACCCGGCGCCACGAGGATCCCGAGGTCCGCGAGCGCTCGCACGGTCTCCCGCGCCGGCTCGCCCCGCGTCGCCCACAGATAGAGCGAGGCCTCGGAGTGGTCGATGCGGAACCCTGCAGCCTCGAAGGCGCGGCGGAGCGTCGCCCGGCGGGCGGCGTAGACGGCGTGCTGGGCGTCGGCATGCGCATCGTCGGCCAACGCCGCCGTCATCGCGTCCTGGACGGGCGCGGGGACGATGAGGCCGAGGTTCTTGCGCACCTCGAGCAGTTCCCCGATCACCGTGGGGTCGCCGGCGACGAACGCCGCACGATATCCCGCGAGGTTGGACCGCTTCGAGAGCGAGTGGACGGCGAGCACGCCCTCGTGCGAGCCGCCGCTCACGTCAGGGTGGAGGACCGAGGAGGGCGTGGCGTCCCAGGAGCACTCGAGATAGCACTCGTCGGAGACCAGCAGAACACCACGCTCCCGCGCCCACGAGACGGTCTTGCGCAGGTGCTCGAGCCCCAGCACGCGCCCGCTCGGGTTGGACGGCGAGTTGATCCACATCAGGCTCGGCGCCGACGGGCCGAGGGCCACCGTGGAGTCGGAGACCACGACCTCGCAACCGGCGAGGCGAGCACCCACCTCGTACGTCGGGTAGGCCAGCTCCGGGATCACGACCGCGTCACCCGGGCCGAGGCCGAGGTGGAGTGCCAACCCGGCGATCAGCTCCTTCGAGCCGATGGCGGGAAGCACCCCGTCGACGTCGAGACCGGTCACCCCGTGGCGCCGTGCGAGCCAGTCGACGGCAGAACGCCGGAGCGCGAGGGTGCCGACCGTCTGGGGGTAGCCGGGCGCGTTCGCGCCGGCGGCCAGGGCCTCCCGTGCCACTGCCGGGGTCTCGTCCACCGGCGTGCCGATCGAGAGGTCCACGATCCCATCAGGATGTGCGACCGCTCGCGCCTTGACCTCGGCGAGCGAGTCCCAGGGGAAGTCGGGAAGGCGACGAGACACCGCACCGGCCGACAACCGCGTCGTCGCACTCGGGCGCGACGGCACGGACGGGACCGGGTCCGGCATCAGTCCTGGTTCTGCGGAGGAAGCGCGGCGATCATCGGGTGGTCCTTGTCGATCGGACCCATCTTGGCAGCACCGCCGGGCGACCCCAGGTCGTCGAAGAAGTCGACGTTGGCGGTGTAGTAGTCCTTCCACTCCTCCGGGGTGTCGTCCTCATAGAAGATCGCCTCCACGGGACAGACCGGCTCGCAGGCACCGCAGTCGACGCACTCGTCGGGGTGGATGTAGAGCATCCGCTTGCCCTCGTAGATGCAGTCGACGGGACACTCATCGACGCAGGCACGGTCCTTGAGGTCCACGCAAGGCTGAGCGATGACATACGTCACGAGGGGTCCACTCCTTCATTCGAACGGCTGGAACTAGTATCACCCTCTCGTGCGGGGAGGGAGTGGCCAGGTCCGCCTAACGGACCGGCTGGGCGGGAGGTTGGGGTGCCAGACTTCGGCGAGCTCGTCGGTCGACGCGTCGTGGTGAGGTCACGTGTCCCCGGTGAACGCGGCCCGTCGGGCGGGCCCGCCTACACCGACGTGGTCGGTCGGCTGCTCTCGTACGACGGCTCGACCCTGCGCATCCAGCGCCGCGACGGTCGTGAGGCGTACGTCCCGGCAGCGGACGTGGTGGCAGCCAAACCCGTGCCCGAGGGCAGCGCACGCGTCCGGACGCGGCCGGCGATGGACTACTCCCCCGAGGAGCTCGCCCGGATCTGCACGCGCGGCTGGCCGCCCCGCATCACACAGGATCTCGGCGAGTGGACGCTGCGCGCGTCCGGCGGGTTCACCGGCCGCGCCAACTCGGTCGCGGTGCACGGCGACCCCGGCGCCGACCTCCCGACCGCGCTCGCCCAGGTCGAAGGGTTCTATCGCGCGCAGGGGCTGCCCGCGAAGGCCCAGGTGATCGACCAGACCCCCTGGCCCGGCCGCTTCGCCGACGCCGGATGGGTCGGGACCGGCGGCACTCACGACCACGCAGTGGTGCTCGTCGCCGCCGCCCGCGCCGTCCTCGAGACGTCACGGACCGGGCGCCAGGACGGCGAGGCGACGGTCAGGATCGACGAGACGCTCACCGAGCCGTGGATGGCTGCGGCTGAGCGGGTGACCGCCGACGTGCCGCTGGACGACGTCCGCCACGTGCTCGCCTCACCGCCGGTCGTCGGGTTCGCGGTCGTCGAGGGGGACAGCGGGATCGAGGCGGTGGCGCGCATCGTGGTCACCGGAGAGTGGGCCGGCCTGTCGAGCGTGCACACCCTGCCCCAGGCCAGGCGCCGCGGGCACGCCGCACGGCTGCTCGAGGCGTGCACGCGTTGGGCGTGGGACCGCGGCGCGGACAAGGTCTACCTGCAGACCATGCGGCACAGCAGGGCGGCGCTGGCGTTGTACGAGGGGTACACCTTCGAGGTGCACCA